>DASUXH010000315.1:0-6003 GCA_036378015.1 Nitrospira sp.
GAAGAGGATTGGCGAGATCGGCGTCCAGATAGCGGAAGCCGTCCATTTCCACCAGTTCGAACAGCGGATACAGTGCCATAGAAGCGCGAATCCGCTTGTAGAACATGTCGTATTTCAGTTTTTGACTTCGGGCGTCCGTCAGGGCATCCATCTTGATATCCGCATCCTTGTTGGAAAAGATCACGGTCGCTCCATCTTCGTACCGTTCCGTGATGATGTGCCACACGATGGGGCTCGTGAGCACCTTTTGCAGATCGATCTGTTCGCCGAGCCTGGCCAACAGCGGGAAGGGGTCGAGGAAGGCCTTCATGCGTTTGAATTCGAAATATTTGTCCACCTCGCCAAAGGCCTCCAGGATTTCAGGCGCCTGGACCAATCGCCGGAACGATTGATGCTGCGCTTCAAACGTGTCCATGAGGCGAAAGAGAAAGCTCACCGTGCGGCCGGCCACCCGCAAGGGCATGCGAATGCAAAAAGAGAGTATCAATGGCAGGAACTTCAGGGCTCTCCTGACGTCATGAAGGACCGATCCCGATGGTCCCAAGCCTTGGGTGGCGGTCGGCACGACTCCAAGGAGGCGGGTCAGTTTCTCCCGGAGAAAAGGATGGATCTCATAGATCGATTCCGGCGAGGTGATATAGTTCTCCCAGATGCTGATCGTTTTCTCGGCGCCGGCTGGACCAGGCTGTTCGACAAATCCGAGCGCATTGCATGTGCCTGCTGAAGAACTCATGATGTGGGACGGCGTGAATCCGGCCTTGACCACTTCCGCCGCTGATACCGCCTGGTGGATGGCCTTGCACCCTCCCCCACAGAAGACGAACAGGATTTTGCCGTATTGGCTCGAAGGGTTATCGGGCATGCCGCGACTCCTCGACACGACTCGTTTCGATGAACGGACAGGGGGTATCCGTCGCCATGAACATGTATGACCTCTGCATCGTGGGGGCGGGGGTCGTCGGATGCGCCATTGCCAGGGAACTGGCCGGCCGACGCGGCTCCCGACCGCTTCGCATCATCGTGTTGGAACGGCACGGGGACGTGGGACTGGAGACGAGCGGACGCAACAGCGGGGTGCTCCACAGCGGGATCCACGAACGTCCCGGCTCGCTCAAATCGAGCTTGGCACGGGAGGGAAGCGCCTTGGCCGTGGCGTATGCGGAACTTCGGAACATCCCCCTGCTCCGCTGCGGGATGGTCATCGCCATCTCGCGGGACGATATCCGTCGGGGACTCTGGCGTGAAATCTCGATGCTCCGCCGGTTGTGGCTGAACGCATGGAGATCGAAGATCCGGATGTCGTTCGTCACACCCTCCGGGTTGCGTTCCTTGGAGCCGAATCTGCGCGCTTCGTGCGGCATCGTCATTCCAAGCGTGTGTGTCATCGATTCGCTCGCCTTCGTGCAATCACTCAGAAACGACGCACAAGCAGCCGGTGTCGAGATCGCCTTTGATAACCGCGTCATCGGCATGGAAGAGCAAGGCCCCGCCTACCTCGTGACGACCGACCGTCGGCAGATCCGAACCGCCGGCCTGATCAATGCGGCAGGCCTTCATGCCGACGACATTGCCGCCCTCGCCTTATCCAATAGTAAATATAGCATCCGACCGGTCCGCGGCGAATATTACGAACTTGTCGCGTCTTCCCAAAAGCGCTCGATCGGACGCCTCGTGTATCCGGCCCTGCCACCCAAGGCGACGGGCAAGGGCATCCACCTCGGCCCGCGGCCGAACGGACAGGTGTTCGTCGGGCCCAACGAAGTCCCGATCGTCGACAAATCGGACTATCTGTCGCACCCGACGCCGCCGGGAGTATTTCTCGAGGCCCTGCAGAAATTCCTTCCCGCCCTCAAAGAATCCGATCTCCGGTGGGGCTATGCGGGTATCCGCCCCTGCGTCATGGCCGGCGAGCAGAGAAAGAGCGATTTTATTGTCTCCGTCGACCGCGACTCTCCGCTGTTGATCAATCTGGTCGGCATCGAGTCCCCCGGCCTTTCCGCGGCGATGGCGCTGGCCAGACACGTCACTGACCTCTCTTGCATTCGGCAACGGTTTCATGCGCCGGCGCCGTCTGTCGTTGACCACAGCCGTTAGACGTTTCAAGTTGCAGTTGTGCGTCTTCCTCGGCGCGCAGGACACGATGGAGCGTCTTTCCAAGAATCGATCTGGGCAGCTCGGTACGGAACTCGATCTTCTTGGGAACTTTATAAGAGGCCAGATGGCTTCGGCAGTGCGCGATAAGGTCGTCGGGCGAGACCTCGCTCGTCGGCACGACGAACGCCTTGATGGATTCGCCGCCGTCCACCGCTCGCACTCCGATGACTGCGACTTCGCGCACATGAGGGTGAAGCAACAGCGCCTGCTCGATTTCGGCCGGGTACACATTCAACCCGGAGGTTGACAAGATCATGTCTTTCTTCCGATCGACGATGTAGAAGAAGCTGTCTTGATCCATACGGGCGACGTCGCCGGTGGCCAGCCAGCCACCGGGCTTCAGGGCGTTCGCCGTTTCCGCCGGGTTGTTCCAGTAGCCCGCCATGACTTGGGGGCCTCGCACCCACAGTTCGCCGGTCTCTCCCGTCGCGACCTCCTGACCTTTCTCGTCCATGATTTTCGCCTCGGTGTTGCAGATCGGCAAACCGATGGATCGCTTGACGGAGAGGCCGCGAGCAATATTGCAGTGCGTGACCGGCGAGGCTTCGGAGAGCCCGTAGCCCTCGCAAATGAGATGCCCGGTGCGCTCCTTGAACTGCTTCAACAGGTCGTACGGCAACGCCGCTCCGCCGCAAATGACGAACCGGGTCGCCGTGAAATCTTTTTCGTCGCAATGCTCGAGCAGCTTGCGCACGAACGCAGGAACGATCGTGATCACCGTCGGCTTGGTTTTCCGCAACAGGGTGAGAAGAACCGGGAAATTGCGGGGATCGGGCACCAGGATCATGCATCCTCCGATCCCGAGACAGATGTTCTGCGTGACCGTCATGCCGAAGACGTGAAAGAGCGGAAGCGCCGCAAGAAAACTTTCCACCCGCTCGGCAGGAGAAAACCAACTCACCAGCTGCCTGATGTTCGCGGTTAAATTGCGGTGAAGCAGGATCGCCCCTTTTGAGATTCCGGTAATGCCGCCCGTGTACTGCAGCAAGGCAATGTCGTCAGGCGAGGCGACGGGGAGGTTTTCCGGCGCGACAGGAGACGGCTCGTCCAGCACATCCTGGAAGAAACGCGTGCGTTCATCCGTCTGGATCTCAGGCGACGGATGGTGGCCGTTTCGATGTCGATACAGATATCGTGCGATCGTCGACATGAAATCGGTGATCCGGGTGACGACCACCAATTCCAGATTGAGCGGTTTGATCTTGTGATACATCAGGTCGAGCACGACAACGGCCCGCGCCCCTGAGTCGCGCAGTTGATGGGAGAGCTCATATTCCGTGTAGGTGGGATTGCAGGCGACGACGATGCCCCCTGCCCGCAAAATGCCGAAATAGGCGATGACTGCCTGGGGAGAATTTGGCAGACAGAGCGCCACGCGATCGCCCTTGCGGATGCCCAGCGCCGCAAGACCGCCCGCAAAGCGCTCCACCAGCGCATGACACTCCTGGTAGGAGATCGTCTTGCCGAAGAAATACAGAGCCGGCCGCCGCGCAAACCGTTGCGCGCTTTTGGACAGCATCGCCGTGAGCGTCTCAGCGCTCAGGGAGAGTTCCTTGGGAACTCCGTGGGGGTAATGGACGAACCAAGGTTGCTCGCGCATGACGTGCTCCGTGGTTGTTATCCGGCCGCTACCAACCTCCGCCTGCCATCGCCTGACAAGGCTCGAACCGTTTGCCATAGGTGTTGGAGAGCGTCTCTAGGGCATCCGTGAGTTGCTGCGGCGTCATCTGCTGTCTGGCCCACGTCAACAGACCTCCGCGAAACGCGGGGAAGCCAATCCCGTAGATCAGACCAAAATCGACCTGCCACGAATGTTCGACGATTTTGTCGTTCAAGCAGCGCACGGCTTCATCCACCATCGGAAGGAACAGGCGCTGATGAAGTCTGTCGTCCGAGAGAGGACCGGGTGCTGACGGCTCCTTGCGACGGTATTCTCGGATCAAGTCCAGCGCCTGCGGATTTTCTTTTCCCGACTTCCAGAATGTGACGGGCTTCTTCCCCGAGAGAAATCCGCGCAGCAGCGCGTCCCGCGATTCAACGCGCGATCCCAACACGGCAAGCGACGTCAGGACGTGCACCGCGACGGGTAGTCCGATCAGATCGATCAGTTCGAGAGGTCCCATGGGACGGCCGCTGTCCACGGCCATGCCAAAGTCCTTCGCGGCCGCATCAATTCGCTGAATAGGCACCCCTTCCCCCGCCAGGATCACCGCTTCGGCGAGATAGCGTGCAAGAATCCTGTTCACGAGAAATCCCGGCCCGTCGCGCACCACGAGCGGAAACTTGCCCAACCGCTTGGCCACACTACAGGCCTGAGCCAGTGCACGCTCGCAGGTGAAGGGCGCGCGCACGATCTCGACCAGCTGCATTTTGGCGACCGGATTGAAGAAGTGGAGTCCGACGCACCGTTCGGGTCGGGAGGCTTTCACCGCAATGTCGGACAGGGTGTAGGACGAGGTATTGGTGGCGAAAATGGCATCGGGGCGCGCCGCGGATTCGAATTCAGCCAGCACGGCCCTTTTCACCTCCAGCTTTTCCGACACGGCTTCGATGGCCAGGGGAACAGTGCCCACATCACGTGTTTGGATCGTCGGAACAATCCGCATCATGCGGTACCGCAACTCGGAGGGAAGGATAATCCGTTTCTTTACCAAAAGCCTTTGAGCCTGATGGATTCTGCCCATGCCTTTTGCCACAATGTCCGTCGCCACGTCCCGCAGCACGGCGGAGTACCCCTTTTCCGCCAGCTGACCGGCGATTTGCGAGCCCATCAAGCCGGCGCCCAGCACGCCCACTCGCGCCACTGGTTCCGAGACAGTGGCAGCCTTCCGTTTCACTTCTTCCCCTCTCAGAAATAAGCCGACGAGGTGGGCCGAAACGGGGCTGGCCATGAGATCCAACAACAGCGGCTTCTCGACCGCCATCGATCCCTTCAGCACATCCATCCCCATCCCCTGCTTAACCGCGTCAATCGCGCGGAGCGGAGCGGGATAGAAGTGTCGGACTCGCTTTCTGACCTGGCGCTGCGCATAGCCGCACACGAGCGAGCGGATTCCAGGCGCGCTCAAGATTCTCTGGCGCCCTTGAAGGGAACGAGAAAGAAGAGGCGATGCCGCAAGCTCGCATGCCCGCGAGATTGCGACTTCAACGAACGCTTCACGCTGAACCTGCTCCAGCGTCCGGACGGTGGAAGGGATGGAGGTCACCATGGCATCCACGAGGCCCATCTTCAGCGCTTGCCGCGGGAACACGGACCTTCCCGTGGTGATCATTTCCAAGGCTGCCGGCACACCGATAAGCCGTGGCAGCCGTTGTGTGCCGCCAAAGCCCGGCAGAATACCGAGCTTGACCTCCGGCAGGCCGAACACCGTCCTCGGATGCGCGCTCGCAATCCGCGCATGGCAGGCCAGCGCCAATTCGAGGCCGCCGCCGAGACAGGCGCCTTCCACTGCAGCGACAAACGGTTTGGTCGAGCGCCCCATGTGGTCGAATACTGCATGAGCCGTATCGACCAACTGCTCCAATGGCTGAAAGAACTTTTGCTGCTGCGCGCCGTGCATCTGCTCGAGATCGGCTCCGGCACAAAAATTTCCTTCCTTCAGGCTCACCAGGACCACGCCTTGGACTGCCGGCGATTGCTGCGCCGACCGGACAAGTTCCTGCCACTCGGACAAGCTCTCGCCGTTGAGGACATTGACCGATTTCCCGGCGTAATCAAACCCCGCCAGAAGAATCCCGTCGCGAACAGGAGCGGTCTTGAAATGTTTCCACCCGCCGGCCATGGCTATTGTCGCTCCACGATCATCGCGACTCCCTGTCCGCCTCCGACGCACATGCTGAGCAATGCCC
>DASUXH010000316.1:0-2566 GCA_036378015.1 Nitrospira sp.
CCGAGATTCATGCTTGCGGCGATTTGCGAGACGGTCTTCCCTGAGGAGAGAAGACGCATGACTTCGAATTCACGGTCTGAAAGCAGTTCATGGGGAGGCCGCTCTTCGCCTCGATGAAACAGATGCACCAGTTTTTCTCCGAGGGAGGGACTCACGTAATTGCCGCCGGCCAGCACTTTTTTGATGGCCTTCACGAGCTCTTCCGGAGCGCTGGCCTTTGTCAGATACGCATTGGCCCCAGCCTTGAACATGCGCACGGCATATTGATCTTCGGGATGCATGCTCAACATGATGACCGGCAGCGTCGGTTGCTGGCGCTTGACTTGGAGGAGGGCGTCGGTGCCGGTAGTTCCCGGCATGCCGATATCCAAGATGACGACATCCCACTTCTTTTGTTTGACCGATTGCAGGAGATCGAAGGCGTTGGCGCATTCTCCCACGGTGACGGCTCCCAGACCATCGCCCAGCAAATCTTTCAGTCCGCGTCGAAATATCGAATGGTCATCGGCGATCAGAATTTTGAGCATGCCTGTCCTCGGTCACCCTCATCCAGCATCGCAAAGGTCTCGCTGCTCAGGCATCCTGGCATCGTAGCCGTAGCGTCACGGTGGTGCCCTTTCCAGGCCAGCCGGCGATTTCCAGGTTGCCGCCGATGGCCATCGAACGCTCCTTCATCCCGAGGAGACCCAATGACGCCGCATCGTTGACCTTTTCGGGGGGAATGCCTTGACCGTTGTCCTGTATCTCGATCAACACATCATCGCCGCTCTCCTTCACCAACACCCGGACGAAGGTCGCCTTCGCATGGCGCGCCACGTTGACCAGAGCCTCCTGACAGATTCGAAACGCCGCCGTGGCGCGCGTGGGACTCATCATTATTTGGTCGAACGACGCTTCGCAGAGGCATCGGATTCCGCTGCGCCGCTCGAAGTCCTGACACTGCCATTCAATGGCCGCCACTAGGCCCAAATCGTCCAGGACGCCCGGCCTTAACTCTGCCGCGAGCCGCTGCACTTCGGCGATCGTGGCATCGACCTCTGCGTTCATGGAGCGGATCTTTTCCTCTATCTTTTCCCGGGGGAATAGAGACTCCCTCATCATCGACAGCAACCGAGACAGGTCCATTTTCATGCAGGTCATTCGGACGCCCAGTTCGTCGTGCAACTCCCTCGCTATCCGGGTCCGCTCTTGCTCTCTGACGACATCCAGCCTTTGCGAAAGCGAACGGAGAAGTTCAAAGGACCGTTGGAGTTGGTTCTCCGCCCGTTTGCGTTCGGTGACATCTTCAGAAATTCCTAGCAGGTACAGAGGCTGGCCGTTCTCATCGAGAATCGGAATTTTCTTTGTATGGAGATGGCGCAGCCCTTTCCCCTTCGTGAGAATGGGCTCTTCCGGAATATCCAGCACCTTGCAGGTTTTGAGCACATCCCGGTCGGCGCCCGTGAAGAAATCCGCTTCGTCTTGTGGGAACAGCTCGTGATCCGACTTTCCGATCAGCTCCTGGCGCCGGCACCCCAGCAACTCTTCACCAGCTTTGTTGAATCGCACGAATCTCAACTCACCGGCATCTTTCACAAAAATCATGTCGGGAATGTTCTCGACGATGGATTCGAGGAAGATCTCGCTTCTGCGCAATTCTACCTCTGCGCGCTTGCGCTCGACCGCGTAGCGCAAGGATCGTCGCAGGAGCGACGCCGTAACCTCCGCCTTCACCAGATAATCTTGAGCGCCTGCTTGGAGCAGCTGCAGGCCCAACACCTCATCATTGAGGTTCGAGAGGACCACGATCGGCATGCCCGGCTTGGTCGCATGCATTGTGATCAGCGTCTCAATTCCATGGCTGTCCGGCAGCAAAAGGTCCAGCAACACGGCATCGAAGCCGCCCTCATCGAGACATTGCAAGGCAAGATCGAGTCGACCGACGTCTACGACCTGAAACGTCTCTGAGACACTACGATCTTCGATCAGATGCTGCCGCAGCAGCCTGGCATCGTCGGAGCTATCTTCAACCACCAACACGCGCATGAGATACTTCTGTTCTGTGTGATGTTGATGCGGGCCGCTGGTGTTCACGTCATCGCCCGATGCTTTATGTGGGTGTGTGTCGTTGAATTCGCGATGGAGGTGGTTGATACGCTGTCAGAACAATATATGGACGAGGGCTCGCCTCACGTCGAACTGTCACCAAAAACCCGTTGTCCGTAGGTTCGAGTCAGGAGGAGCCAGAGCGGTGAGCCGATGGACCTCGCACGACATCCGAATACAGGCGGGGGGGAGGATAGCAAGCGACGCAGGGAGAGTACAAGAGGAAATGAGCGGCCGGCGAGTGTCAGTCTAGAGCCTACATCCCAGACTTATATGACCCAAGCCATTCTCACGAGAGTAAACAGCACAACCGCAATGAGAAGTACATTGACGAACAAGTCCCACTTTCGGAAGGAGAGGTCATGGTGCTCCATACTCGGCTCCTCATTATTATGATACGTCGCATACCACAAGATTCAGCCAGCACGGAGGATGCGTTTCCGCTCGGCTGAATCTGAAAAGATCGATACGAAAGGCGCGG
>DASUXH010000317.1:0-3806 GCA_036378015.1 Nitrospira sp.
TTGAGAACGATCCGCAGACCAAGGCCGTGATCATCGTCGGTGAAATGGGCGGCGATCTCGAAGAACGGGCGGCCGAATGGTACGGCGCCAAGAAGCGCCGCGTGAAGTTGATCGGTGTCGTATCGGGTTTCTGCCAGGAAAGTTTGCCAAAAGGCATGAAGTTTGGCCATGCCGGCGCCAAGGAAGGCATGAAAGGTGAAGGTTCGGCTCGGTCGAAATCCGATGCGCTCAAGAAAGCCGGCGCTCTGGTGCCGCCGACCTTCGGTGCTCTAGGACCGGCGATCAAGGAAACCTATCAGGAGTTGCTCAAGTCCGGTCAGGTCAAGGAACCGGTCGAGCCGGCTGTGCTGCCGAAACTGCCGAAGTCCGTGGAAGAGGCGATGAAGGCGGATGAAGTCATGGTTGCGCCGCTGATACGTACGACCATCAGCGACGATCGCGGCGACGAACCCTGTTATGACGGCTATCCGGCCTCAGAATTGATCAACAAAGGCTACGAGATTCCGCACGTCATCGGCCTGCTCTGGGATAAACGGCTCATCTCGAAGCAGGAGGCCGAAGTCATTAAGCGCATCATGATGTTGTCGGCCGATCACGGTCCCTGTGTCAGCGGGGCCTACGCCACCATTTTGGCGGCTTGCGCCGGCATTGGCCTGTCGCAGTCCGTTGCCGCCGGCCTTATCATGATCGGCCCCCGCTTCGGCGGCGCCGTCACCGACGCCGGCCGCTGGTTCAAATACGCCGTCGACAATAAGATGAACGTGGATGAATTCCTCGGGTACATGAAGAAAAACGTCGGTCCCGTGCCTGGGATCGGCCATCGTGTGAAAAGCCTCCGCAATCCTGACAAGCGCGTCAAAGAATTGGTCGGCTACGTGAAGAGCCTCAACATCAAGACGCCGTGTCTCGACTTCGCCTTGCAAGTGGAGCAGGTGACGGCGGCAAAAAAAGACAACCTGATTCTCAACGTGGACGGCACGATGGCGGCCGTTCTGGTCGACCTTGGCTTCCCCGTAGACAGTCTCAACGGATTCTTCATCTTGTCACGGACGATCGGACTGATCGGCCATTGGGTCGATCAGAAACGCCAGGACAGCCGGCTCATCCGGTTGTTCGATTATCTCGTCAACTATGCGGCGCCCAAGCGCAGAGAAGTGCCGCCGCTGAAATAGTGGTCAACAGTCAATGGTCATTTGGTCAATCGCGAACGTTCTGGAATCCCCCAGCGGCCATTGACCTTTGACGAATGACTGTTGACATTTTCCTGAAGGAGAAAAGCAATGTCGATGGATCTCGCCAAAAAACTTTACGCGAAGATGCCCGATGCTTGTACCAAGGCGAGGGCGAAGTTCGGCCGTGCGCTGACGCTGGCCGAAAAAATTCTGGTTTCTCACGCGGACAACTTTGAGACCCAAACTTGGGAACGCGGCAAGGCGATGTTGTTCCTCCGACCCGACCGCGTGGCCATGCAGGACGCGACGGCGCAAATGGCCATGTTGCAGTTCATGCAGGCGGGCAAGAAAAAGGTCGCCGTGCCGAGCACGATCCATTGCGACCACTTGATCCGCGCTGAGATGGGATCGGAAAAGGACCTACTCCGTGCGATGGACGAAAACAAGGAGGTCTATAACTTCCTCGCGTCTGCGGCGAAGAAGTACGGAATCGGTTTCTGGAAGCCCGGCGCCGGCATCATCCATCAGGTCGTGTTGGAAAATTATGCGTTCCCAGGCTGCTTGATCATCGGGACCGACTCACATACACCCAACGGCGGCGGGCTGGGGGGATTGGCGATCGGCGTCGGCGGAGCCGATGCCGGAGAGGTGATGGCGGGGTTGCCGTGGGAAGTCCTTCATCCCAAATTAATCGGCGTCAAGTTGACAGGCAAACTGAACGGTTGGGCCTCTCCCAAGGACGTTATTCTGTATCTCTGCGGCCTCCTGACCGTCAAAGGCGGCACGAACAAGATCGTCGAATATTTCGGCCCAGGCGCCGACACGATCAGCGCCACCGGCAAGGGCACCATCTGTAACATGGGCGCGGAGCTGGGAGCGACGACATCGGTATTTCCGTTTGACCAAAAGATGGTCGCCTACATGAACATCACCGATCGATCGGATCTGGCGAACCTCGCGCTGGCCAATAAGGCCCTGCTGGTAGCCGACCCCGAGGTCTACCAATCGCCGGAGAAGCATTACGATCAGATTGTGGAAGTGGATCTCTCGAAGCTCGAGCCGCACGTCGTCGGCCCCCATACGCCGGACCTGGCGCGCCCGATCTCGAAGCTGGCAGCCGAGGCTAAAGAGAAGGGTTATCCGGTCCAGCTGAAGGCTGCCTTGATCGGCAGCTGCACGAATTCCTCCTACGAGGACATCAGCCGGTCGGCGCACATCGCGCAGCAGGGACTGAAGGCCGGCCTGAAAGCCAAGGCGTCGTTTCTGGTCTCGCCCGGATCCGAGCGCATTTATCACACGATGAAGCGAGACGGCTTTTTGCAGACGTTCGAACAGCTCGGCGGCACGGTGCTCTCGAATTCCTGCGGTCCTTGCATCGGCCAGTGGAAGCGAGCGGATGGTGTCAAAGGTAAGGCGGATTCGATCGTCAGCTCCTTCAACCGCAACTTCCCGGGCCGCAATGATGGCATCAACGAGACGCTGTCGTTTTTGGCGAGCCCCGAAGTCGTGACGGCCTATGCCCTCTCGGGTGACCTGGGGTTCGATCCGGTGAATCAGAAGCTTAAGGGTGCGGACGGCAAGGAATTCAAGCTTGAGCCGCCTGTGGGCGAAGAACTGCCGGCAAAGGGGTTTGCCAAGGGCGAGGAGGGCTTCGTGGCTCCGGCCGAAAACGGCGATCAATTGACCGTTGACATCCCCCCGACCAGCGAACGGCTGCAGCTGTTGCAGCCGTTCCCGCGCTGGGACGGAAAGGACTTCGACAAGCTGCCGCTCCTCATCAAGACCAAGGGCAAAACGACAACCGACCATATTTCACCGGCTGGTCCCTGGCTCAAGTTCCGAGGCCATTTGGACAAGATTAGCGACAATATGTTCCTGGGCGCGAACAGCGCGTTTGCATCCGAGCCGGGGAAGGGCACCAATGTGTTGACGGGCGAAGCGAACCAGACGATCGCGCAGATCGCTCGCGCGTACAAATCGAAGGGCATCGGGTCGATTGTGGTCGGCGACGAGAACTACGGGGAGGGCAGCAGCCGGGAGCATGCGGCGATGTCGCCGCGCTTTTTGAACGTCCGCGCGGTCATCACCAAGAGTTTTGCGCGCATCCACGAGACGAATCTCAAGAAACAGGGCATCCTGCCGCTGACGTTTGCCGATGCCAAAGATTACGACAAGATCGAGATGAACGATCGGCTGAGCGTGGTAGATCTTGGGCACTTAGCGCCCGGCAAACCGGTCACGGTCGTTGTTCACAAGCCGAGCGGCGATGTGAAGATTCAAGCGAATCACAGTATGACGGCGCAGCAGATTACATGGTTCAAAGCCGGGTCTGCACTCAATGCACTAAACTAAACCAGTAACTCAAAGAGGGAGCGTTATGGCAAGCAAAGCTGACAAGATCATCTATACGAAGACCGACGAAGCGCCGATGCTGGCGACCTATTCCTTTCTGCCGATCATCAACGCCTTCTCGAAGGCGGCGGGTGTCTCCGTTGAATTGCGGGACATCTCACTCGCCGGCCGCGTGATCGCCTTGTTTCCGGAATATTTGACGGCAGAACAGAAGCAGCACGATGCCTTAGCTGAATTGGGTGAGATGGCGAAGACGCCGGAAGCCAACATCATCAAGCTGCC
>DASUXH010000318.1:0-9303 GCA_036378015.1 Nitrospira sp.
GACAGCTCTTGGACAGCCGGATACCCTCTTCGAAGATTTTCAGCGACTCGTCGAGAGGCAAATCACCTTTCTCCAATTCTCCGACGATCGCTTCCAACCTTGCCATCGCCTGTTCAAATTTAACCCCGCCCACGGCGACACCTCTTCTTTCATTGTCTGTAAAATTGCATTATACCGGGGCCGGTTCGGATTTACACCAACGGATCGGGCAACACGCGCTTGACCGTACATCTGAGCTGGCCTTGGGACAGGCGTGCAATAATTTCCTCCTCAATTTTCGCGTCGGCCGCCTTTCGAAGAATCGTCCCGTCGCGCGCACGCGAAAGGATGCTGTATCCGCGTCCCAGAATCGCTAACGGGCTTAACTGCGCGAGCTGCGCAGCCACGGCTGCGAGCTGTCGCCTCCGGCCTTCCTCCAACACCATGATTTGACGCTCAAGGCGCTGCGCAAGAAATGAAATCAGCGAACGCGTGCGTTTGATGAGAAAGAGCGGGTTGAGGCCGGCCAGTTCCCGCTGACGGTTCCGAATCCAATCACGGTGTTCCGTCAACCGGTCGCAGGTCAGCGTCTTCAGGCGGCCGCCGATCTCGAACGTCCGCTGCCATTCCTGCCGTATGCGGAAGCGAAGCTGGATCAATCTGCTGATCTGCGTCTCGAGACGCCGTTGTTCAGACACGCAATGTCTGGCCATGGTGTGAGTCCCGCGCACCGTGAGGACGCGCAGACGCTCCACGACGTCAGCCAGCACCGCCACGACCGTTTCCGCGGCAGCCGACGGAGTCGCCGCCCGTCGATCAGCGGCAAAATCCGCCAGCGTCACATCGGTCTCATGACCGACCGCCGACACGACCGGAATGCGGGAAGCCGCAATCGCGCGGATCAAGACCTCTTCATTGAAACTCCAGAGATCCTCGAGCGAGCCCCCGCCCCGGCCGACGATGATGACGTCGACGAGAGCTTCCTCATTCAACCAGGCCACCGCATTGGCGATGTGCTGGGCAGCACCTTCTCCCTGCACCGCGACGGGGACCACGACGATATGGAGGGTCGGCCACCGCCGATGAAGTACCGACAGCATGTCTCGAATCGCCGCGCCGGTCGGGGAGGTGACGATGCCAACTCCGGCCGGAAACGGCGGCAATGGCTTTTTTTTGGCTTCGTCGAACAATCCTTCGGAAGCAAGCCGCGCCTTGAGCTGCTCGAACGCTAATTGCAGCGCGCCGACTCCCTTGGGCTCAACGCTGTCCAGGACGATCTGATATTCACCTCGCGCCTCGTAGACGGTAAGGCGGCCTCGGACGATGATGCACATGCCTTCTTGCAAGACAAATTTCAGCCGCAGTGCGGTTGATCGGAACAGCACGGCACGAATCTGGCTGAACTCGTCTTTGAGGGTGCAGTAGACATGACCGGATCCCGGCATACGGAGATTGGACACTTCGCCTTCAAGCCAGACATCCGCAAACTGAGATTCGATCGAGGTTCGCAACATGCCGGTGAGTTGAGAAACGGTCAGAGTCGACTTCGCGGGGTGGAACAACGTCTGTTGCTTGGTGGCCGACATCCTTTAGTCGAGAATACGTACGCGCTCAATCGAGAGGGCCTTGCCGATCCGAGCGTCCAACTCGATAAGTGCCGCGCAAAAAACCGTCGGACCGGAAGCGACCTCGAAGCGCTTCGGCATCCCGGTCAAGAACTTCTCGATGGCAATTTCCTTGTTCATTCCGATGACTCCATGCAAGGGACCGGTCATGCCGATGTCGGTCAAATAGGCCGTGCCTCGCGGAAGGATTTGTTCATCCGCGGTTTGGACATGCGTGTGCGTGCCGACCACGGCCGTCGCTTCGCCGTCAAGATAATGCCCCATCGCCATTTTTTCCGATGTGACCTCGGCATGCATGTCGACGAGCACTGCGGCAACCCGCTTCCTCAACTTCGCCATTTCGCGCTTGGCTATGTGGAAGGGACAATCCAATGTCGGCATGTAGACGCGTCCCATCAATTGGAGGATGGCAAGTTCCTCTCCGTTCTTCGCCTGTACGATTACGCTGCCCTGTCCCGGAACGCCCTCCGGATAATTTGCAGGCCGCAATAAGCGGCGTTCTCGGGGAAAGTAATCCAGAATCTCCTTCTTGTCCCATGCGTGGTTGCCGGTCGTGATCGCGGACAATCCTGCGCGAAACAATTCCTCGGCGAGTTCTGGCGTAATGCCGAACCCTCCCGCCGCATTTTCGCCGTTCCCGACGACGATGTCGATCTGTCGCTGAGAGACAAGCCGCGGCACCATTCGCGCCACGGCGCGCCGTCCCGGCTCTCCCATGATATCCCCGATATACAACACTTTCATTTGGCGTACTCGATATAGCGGCTTTCCCGGATCACCGTAACCTTGATCTGGCCTGGATACGTCAATTCCTGCTCGATTTTCTTGGCCAGCTCTCTGGACAATTGGAACGACTCGCTATCCGTCACGTCTTCCTGGCGGACAATTACGCGGATCTCTCTGCCGGCTTGAATGGCATAAGCCTTCTGAACGCCTTTCTGGGCATGAGCCAGGGATTCCAGCTTCTCCAGACGCTTCACGTAGGATTCGAGCGCTTCGCGCCTGGCGCCCGGACGAGCGGCCGACAAGGCTTCGGCGGCGGCCACGAGGACGGATTCGGGACAAATGGGCGGCACCTGCTCGTGATGCGCGGCAATCGCATTGACAATTTTTTCGCTCTCCCCGTATTTCTTGGCGATTTCCGCGCCGAGCATGGCATGGGGCCCTTCCTCCTCATGGCTCACGGCCTTGCCGATGTCGTGCAGCAAGGCGCCCCGTCTGGCGAGTCGCACATCCAAGCCAAGTTCCGAAGCCATGATGCCGCAGATATAGGAAGCCTCACGCGCGTGGTAGAGGTTGTTTTGCCCGTAGCTCGTCCGGTATTTCAGCCGCCCCAAGACTTTGATCAGCTCAGGGTGGAAATCGGACAGGCCTAGCTCGAAAATAATCTTCTCCGCCTCTTCGTACATCAACTTGTCGATATCGACCTTCACCTTTTCGACAATCTCCTCGATCCGCGTGGGATGGATGCGTCCATCATGCATCAACCGCTCGAGCGAGACCTTGGCGATTTCCCTTCGTAACGGATCGAATCCGGAGATGATCACCGCTTCAGGCGTCTCATCAATGATCAGATCAATGCCCGTCGCCGCTTCGATGGCGCGGATATTGCGCCCCTCTCGGCCGATGATGCGCCCCTTCATGGCATCGTTGGGAATGGGCACGACCGAAATGGTGGATTCCGATACATAATCACGCACCACCCGCTGGATGGACGTCGTGATGATTTCGCGTGCTTCGCGCTCCGCATTTTCCCGCGCCTCTTCCAGGGTCCGCTTGGCAATCCCGGCGGCATCCAGGCGCGCCTGACTTTCCATTTCCTGGAGCAACTGTTTCTTGGCTTCATCAGTCGTCATGCCGGCCACCCGCTCCAAAGCCTCTCGGTGCTCGCGCTCTGCCTGGGCGCAGGCCGCTTCCTTCGCAATGAGCCTTTCCTCTTTCTTCATCAACTCCTGTTCACGCCTTTGGCCCTCGCTGTCGCGCTTGTCCAGGACGCTAATCCGCTTGTCTATCGCCTCCTCTCGTTGGACAAGCCGTTTCTCAGTGATCGTAAGCTCTTGGAGCTTCGCCTTCTGTTCCTTTTCGAGTTCCGCCTTTGACTGGAAGACGAGATCCTTCGCCTCCAGCTTCGCTTCCTTGACGATGTTTTCGGCCTCACGTTGGGCGGTTTGCACCATTTGACGCGACTGTTCCGCTTCGCGGACTCGCTTCGAGTTCAAGGACGTACGGCGCGCCACTTCGTAGAGGCCAACCCCGAGCAATGCACCTACCAGTCCCACAAAGATGTACAACACAATGGAGGTCGACATAGGCAGACCCTTTCAGAATGGAGGTCACACCACCGTATGACTCTTGCAGTAGTGTTCAGTGGGGCAGCGGAAAGGGAAGAGGACAGATGGGCGTGTGAGTGCAGGCCAACCGGCCGGATTATCCCGAGGAACGACTTCGGAAGGATGAACGTGTTGTCGGAAGAGCGGAGCGCGCCTGTCTCCACACCTGCGTTCCCTCTGCCTGTCTCAGGGGACTCACTCGCCCAATACGCGATCTGACCGGCGGGAACGGCGCGGACACCGTTACGACTGCCAATCTTCCGGCGCGACACTCCCGGTCGGCCGGCACCACGTATTCTGCGATTCTGTCCAGGATGGCAGCGAAAGTCGATAGGAGAATCAGGACTCCTTGCGACAGATTCCACTCTCTCAACGGGACCAGCATCGACAAACCCACATTCATTCTTACAGCGACGTAATCGTATCCCGGATTCCTTCCCGGTGTGTGATTGACCTCTTCCTATTCCCGATCAATGAACCTGCCTCCGCAAATACCACTACCACAACACCACGATAGCAAAGGCTTCCCGGCCTTTGCAAGCGCATTCATCGAAACAGCGACGTGGGGACCTGCTCTTCAATCGATTCCATAAGCGACGTCATCCGGCGTTCCACATCGGCTTCGCCTTGCGCACGCTTCTTTTCAGCTTCAAACAACTGATGCGCGAGATTGAGCGCGGTCAGTACCGCTAAGCGGGAGGGGGTAGTGGTATTCATCCCTTGCGCCAGCTGGCGCATTTGCCCGTCCACCAAGCCGGCCAGCCGACGGATGTAGGCTTCATCCGCCTCGCCCCGGATTGCATACCGCTGGCCATAGATTTCGACATCCGTCGTCTTAGTCAAAGGCCACCTCCTTGCGTTCTTCGAACCCCTCCAACACTTCAATATCGCCGAGAACTTTCTCCACGCGAGACTTGATATCGGTGCGTTCCTTCGCCCAACGGCGATTGGAATCGCTTTCGTCGGCCAACCGTTGCCGGGTCAATCGAAGATCATCCTCAAGACCCGTATTCCGTTTTTTCAGTTCTTGAATCAGTCTTACCAAGTCTTTAATACGCGTCTCGAGCGCATCCAAACGATCCAATGCCATGTACAGTCTCCGGAGTTACCACCACCGATTGTGGCGCACTATAGGAACTTACCCATAGCTTGTCAACGCCGTCAGGATAGGCCGCCGAGGCGGACGTATTCTCGGTAGGACCGCAGGACCCGTTTCACGTATTGTCGAGTTTCCTGATATGGAATCAGCTCAACAAATTCGTCCTGCCCCTGCCCCCGATACTGGGCAACCCAATTCCCGACTGCCAAAGGGCCGGCATTATAAGAGGCGATGGTATAGACGACGTTCCCCGAAAACTGTTCCATCAATTGCTCGACGTAGCGAACGCCGATTCGGATGTTCGTCTCTTGGTCAAAAAGATCTTCCCGTCGCACGGTCGGAAGGCCGACCCGCTGGGCCACATTGTTTGCCGTCGCGGGCATGACCTGCATCAAGCCGATCGCCCCCACTCGGGACACTGCCTTCACGTCGTATTGGCTTTCCTCTCGGATGATGGCCGCGATCAGATACGGGTCCACGCCCTTGGCCCCTTGAAGCTTGATCGTCGGCAGCAGTCCGGTCGGATAGGCGACGCTCCACAGGGAAGGGGCAAATGTTCCTCCTGTCCGTTCCAGCTGATCCCGAAACCGTGCGCGTGCGAGCCGCAAGGCCTGATGATACGCTCCAACTTCGTTCAACATGGTCGACAGCGCCACCAAGGCATCCGGCTCTCTGCTATACCGATCAGTTAGGACGGTGACTTCCTGAGCGGCGTCGGCATCCAACCCTAATGTTTTGAGTTCGATGGCCCGTCGATAGGCGGTCTGCTGGGCGATGTCTACGCGCGTCGCCCCGATCGCTGCTGCGTCACCATCCTTCAGCGGTTCGGATGAAACTCCCGCCACTTCGAGAGACGCGTCAGGAACAGGCGATGTCTTCATGCGCTCTCGGGCAAGTTGGCAATAATACGTGAACCGGTGCCTTTGGCAGAGTTTCGTGTAGTGCTCCTGCGCCTCAGGCAGCTGGTTTTGCTCGGCGGCGCGTCCCATCCAGTACAACGCTTGGGGCTCGAATTCGCTATCATGCTGTTCCGCGAGCGCCCGCCAATGGTCTCCCGCCTCGCGATACCGACCCGTCCGATAGTTGACCCACCCTACCCGCCACAGCCCTTCCGCCCGTTGTGACGCGGGGTCGCCCTGTCTTCCCACCAGGTGATATTTCGTGATGGCCTCGTCGAATTGTTTCTGATCTTCGAGCCACATGCCGACAAACAAGGTGATTTGGCCCTTCTGTTCCGCCGAGAGGGATGTTGCAGGCAGCACTCGTGCGGCTTCCAACAACTTGTCGCCTTGCCCCTGCCTAAGATAGACGCGCGCCAGCCATACTGTCGCCTCGTGGGATTCGGGTCCTGCTTCCTTCGTCAGTGTGCGAAACGTTTCACGCGCCTGGTCGTATTGCTTGAGCCGCACTTGTGCGATGCCCAACTTCAACTTGGCATCCGACCGTCGTGGCGAATTCGGATCGGCGGCCAGAAATTTTTTCAGTTCCTCGATCGCCTCGGCATGAAATGACTGACCTAAGAACGCCTGCGCCCGAGTGAGCCGATCGGCGGGCTGTACGACCCAGGTTTCACCGCCCAAGTTGGACGACAGCAGCGCTTCTGCCTCTTTGGCTTCCGGGGCATAGGGAAAACGCACCCACAGCTGCTGAAGTAGGTCGCGCCCCTCGGCGACATTCTTGTCGCGCAACCGGCATGCCGCGCGACGGAGGTAGGCCTGCGGCGTACTTGGATCCTTGTCATTCATGGCCACGGCTTTCGTGAACCAGACCGTCGCCTCCTGACACGCGGAGGCCTGATACCACGCTTCGCCGGTTTTATAGGCGGCCCTCGCCAGAATGTTCGAATCAGGCACCGCCAAGGGAATGCTTTCCAGCAGGACTGCCGCCTCTTTCGCCTCGCCGAGATTCAACTGTGCCTGAGCAAGCCAGAGCCTGATGTAGTCGTCCAGCACAGGGAAATCACGTTGGGCGTCGCGAAGAAATGGGATAGCTGCAGATGGATTCGTCTCGACCGACAGCACCCCGGACAAGAGCCCGGCCCGTTTGGCCCAGACCGTGTCCGGAAAACGCTCGATCAAGCGCTGAAGACGCTCGAGCTTGAGCGTCAACACTTGCTCTTTGGTCCAAACCTTTCCGAGGCGTTCCTTGGGCAGCGCCGCGGCCTGAAAGCATGGCTCCGGCGGATCGCAGATTTCCGGTTCGGTAGAGAGGGCGGCAGAACCGCCCCCGCTGCTCAGGAAGAGCAGCAGACTGCAGACACTACGCCGCATTACGGTAGGCAGCACTCGACTCTCCCGCCCTCATGGGCACCATCATATATAGCAGTGTCTCTCCATCCTTGCCAGCAAAGGACACGGATATGGTAGGCTGCCGCATGCAGGCCTCGACCATGGTGGTTCCTCGCTCTAAGATCAATCTGCTGTCGCTCGACGAAACAGAGATGGCCGGCCTCGTCGGTGAGTTGGGCTGGCCGGCGTATCGCAGCGGACAGATCCTTCGATGGCTTTATCAGCGGCGAGTGCTGTCCATCACCGACATGACTGACCTAAGCCGGATGGACCGGACGAAATTGAGCGGCCGCGCGACGATTGCACGGACCTCTCACTGCGTCGTGTTCCGCTCTGCTGATGACACCAGAAAGTTGGTGCTGAAGTTGGAGGACGGACTCGAGGTGGAGGCAGTGCTCATTCCCGATGAGGATCGGCTGACCTTGTGTCTTTCGACACAGGTCGGCTGTACGTTGGACTGCGGTTTTTGTCTCACCGGTACGATGGGCTTGAAGCGGAACCTCAAGCCGCATGAGATCATCGAGCAGGTGTTGGCCGCTCAAGAGCAACTCGAGGATGGCGAACGATTGTCCAACATGGTGTTCATGGGCATGGGCGAACCGCTGGCGAATCTGAACGCGCTATCGGAAGCGGTCCGCCGTCTGACAAATAGGCAGTGGGGGCTGGCATGGTCTCCCCGCCGTATTACCGTGTCGACGGCCGGTCTGGCGTCGCGCATGAACGAGCTTGCGCCGCTTGGCGTCAACCTTGCCGTCTCTCTGAATGCCACGACCGAGGAACAGCGTGCCCGCCTCATGCCGGCGGTCAGCGGAATCGCGCCGCTCAAAACATTGCTGGCTGCGTGCCGCCGCTATCCATTGCCGCCGCAGCGACGACTGACGTTTGAATATGTGCTGCTCGCCGGGGTCAACGATCGCGAGGCCGATGCCGCGCGGCTCGTCAAACTTGTCAGCGGAATCCGGTGCAAGGTCAATTTGATTCCGTTCAATCCGTTTCCCGGCAGTGCCTTTCGCCGGCCGTCCGACCACGACGTCCTGGCATTCCAATCAATCGTGCGGAGCGCCGGCATAGACGTTTTCATCCGGAAAAGCCGCGGCCGCGACGTCTTGGGCGCCTGCGGACAGCTCGGGGCTATTCCTCATTCGAACGTGCGAACCTTGACACAAATTGAATCCCGTTGTTAGCATACACCGGTTCTTCTCACCATCGATCATGACCAGTTTGCGCTTCCGGCACAACCGTTTCTGGTGGCTTCCCCTCCTGGCGGCGTTCTTGTGTATTTTCAGCCGACAGGCCTCCGCCTTTGAACCTCATGAGTCCCTGCTCGCAAACGGGATGAAGGTCCTGCTGGTGGAGGTGCCTAAAGCGCCGGTCGCTACCGTTCAGGTCTGGTACAAGGTCGGTTCTCGCAATGAGGTCATGGGACGCGCGGGGCTGTCACACATGCTCGAGCACATGATGTTCAAGGGGACGGCAAAATATCCGAAGGGTTCGTTTTCCCGCCTCATTCGCAAGAACGGCGGAATGGACAACGCCTTTACGAGCCAGGACTTTACCGCGTATTTTGAAAACCTTGCCGCCGACCGCGTACAGCTTGCCTTGGAAATGGAGGCCGACCGCATGCAGGGGCTCATCCTGGAGGCGAATGAGCTCAAGACGGAGCGTGAGGTCGTGAAAGAGGAGCGCCGTCTGCGCACGGAAGACGACCCGCAAGGGGCTCTCGTAGAAGCGTTGTTCGCCCAGGCATATTTGAGCCATCCCTATCACTGGCCCGTCATCGGGTGGTTCGGCGATCTTGATGCCATGACGCTCGACGATCTGCAGCGGCACTACGACACGTACTATTCCCCGAACAATGCCACATTGGTCGTCGTTGGAGACATCAAAGCCGACCAATTGCTGCCGACGATCAAGCAGCTGTTCGAACCGATCCCGCGGGGACCGGAACCCAAGCTTGTCGCGACCATGGAGGGCGAGCAGAA
>DASUXH010000319.1:0-4091 GCA_036378015.1 Nitrospira sp.
GTGCCATTCTTCAAGAATGTTACGCCGGATCTCGGCTGGTTCTACGTGGTCTTCGTGGTCTTGGTCATCGTCGGCAGTTCCAATGCCGTCAATTTGACGGACGGCCTCGATGGGTTGGCCATCGGGCCCATCATGATTGCCGCGCTTGCCTACACCATTGTGGCCTATGTGGCGGGCCATCGGATCATGTCGGACTACCTGCTCATCCCTCACATCGAAGGCGCCGGAGAGATCGCCGTGTTTACGGCCGCCATCCTGGGTTCGAGCTTGGGCTTCCTCTGGTTCAACACCTATCCGGCATCCGTGTTCATGGGGGACGTGGGGTCGCTGCCCCTTGGTGCGGCGCTCGGCACGGTGGCCGTGATCAGTAAGCACGAACTGCTGCTCCTGATGGTCGGCGGGGTCTTCGTCATCGAAGCGGTCTCTGTCATTTTTCAAGTGGCCTCGTTCAAGTCACGCGGAAAGCGAATTTTTCTCATGGCACCCATTCACCATCATTTTGAGATGAAGGGCTGGGAAGAGCCGAAAGTCGTCGTACGGCTCTGGATCATCGCGATTCTTTTGGCGCTCTTGAGTCTCAGCACGTTGAAGTTGCGGTGATGGAGATGCTGGAGGTCGAGGAAGTGGATTTATCGGGAGCCCAGGTGACGGTGCTAGGACTGGCGCGCAGCGGAATTGCGGCCTGTCACCTGTTGAGCGAAGCGGGAGCTCGAGTGACGGTGGCCGACCGCAAGGGGGAAGATGAGCTGGCTCCCGTCCTGAAAAGTGTCGACCGGAGTCACGTTGAGGTCTCCGTCGGTGCGGAATACGAACGCTCACTGGATCATGCCGATCTCGTGGTCATCAGTCCCGGTATCCCCTACCGTCTGGAGGCGCTTGAACGCGTCCGGCAACGCGGGATCAAGGTGATCAGCGAACTCGAGCTGGCCTCCCGGTTCATCTCCGCTCCTATTCTCGCCGTGACCGGCACAAACGGTAAGAGCACTACCGTGACCTTAATTGGGAAAATGCTGTCCGAGCAGGGCAAACGCGCATTCGTCGGCGGCAATCTTGGGACCGCCCTCAGTGAAGCCGCTTGGACAACATTGCAGGCAAAGAGGCAGGGAAAGCCGGAGCCGTACGATTACCTGGCCGTCGAGGTGTCCAGTTTTCAACTGGAGACGATCGAGCGCTTTCATCCCTGGGTGGCGGCCCTTCTGAATGTGACCGTGGATCATCAAGACCGGTATGACTCCATCGACGAATATCTCGCCGCTAAACGCAGGATTTTTGAGAATCAGACCGGCGACGACTTTGCCCTTTTCAATCTCGACGATCCACGCGTGGCCGCGCTGACGAACACGGTGCGGGCCAAGCGACTTGGCTTTTCCAGGCGGCAGGAAATCGGCCGCGGCTTCGATGGAGGGACATTTCTCGCCGGTGATCAGATCGTCACGACGATCACCGGTCAACGCCAGGAAATCTGTCGCAAGAGTGATCTCAAGATTCTCGGTCCTCACAATGTCGAAAACGTCATGGCCGCGGCATCCTACGGAACGCTGTGGGGCTGCCCTCCTGACATCATCCGCCGCGTCGTGACCACGTTCCCCGGTCTGGAACATGCGCTGGAACTGGTCAGGGAGCGGCGGGGCGTCCGTTTCGTGAACGACTCCAAGGGAACCAACGTGGACGCGACGTTGAAGGCGTTGGAAGGAATCGCCTGTCCAATTTGGCTCATCGCCGGAGGACGAGACAAGGGTGGAGATTTCTCACGCCTGACCGAAATGGTCCGGCACCGGGTGAAGCACGCTATTTTAATCGGCGAGGCCGCGCCGCTTTTGAAGGCGGCATGGTCGGGCGTGACGACTATGAGCGAAGCGAAGTCCTTGCGGGACGCAGTAGAGTGGGCAGCTCGCGAGGCAGCGGCCGGCGATGTCGTGTTGATGTCGCCGGCCTGCGCAAGTTTCGACATGTTTCGCGATTACCAGGACCGCGGGCGTCAATTCAAATCGGCGGTGCTGGCGCTGCCGGAATAGGATGTTGCCGAGGAGGGTGGTTCTGAACAATGGCCTCACGAACTGCAGGTACGTTGTCGTTGCCCTGGCCAACGAGCGGGCAACGCTCGGGTCCTTCCCGAGTGGCGATGGACCACGTGCTCTTTTTCGTGACGTTGACGCTGGCCTTGATGGGGTTAGTGATGGTGTTCAGCGCCAGCGCCATTGTGGCCGGCAATCGATTTCAGGACCCAGAATTTTTTCTGAAGCGGCAGATCGCCTGGCTGGGATTCGGTGTCTTGCTGATGCATCTCACCTCGCGGATCGACTATGTGCTGTGGAAAAAACTCTCCATCCCGATTCTGGTCGGCATGACGGTACTGCTCGTCATGGTCTTGGTTCCTTCGTTGGGAGTTGCCGCGAAGGGGGCAAGGCGATGGTTGCGGTGGGGCGCCATCTCGATCCAACCGGCCGAGATGGTCAAGCTTGTCGCCGTGATCTATCTCGCCGCCTATATGGCCAAGAAAGCGGACACGCTCACGGCGTTTCGCAGCGGCCTGCTGCCCGCGTTGATCATCGTGGGCGTTCTGAGCGGACTCGTGCTGCTCGAGCCGGATCTCGGTACGGTTGTGGTAATGGGCTTGGTGACCGTCTGTCTCTTGTTTTTGGGCGGTGCCCGGATCACTCATCTGCTTGGATTGGGACTCTGCGCGATTCCAGTGGTCATGGTCCTGGTTCTTGGGTCCGCGTACCGCCGCCAGCGGCTCATGACCTTCCTTGCTCCATGGAAGGATGCCGCGGATGCCGGCTTCCAAATCACGCAGTCCTTTCTCGCGTTCGGCAGCGGCGGCCCATTCGGCGTCGGCTTGGGGGAGGGCAAGCAAAAATTGTTCTTCTTGCCGGAAGCGCACACCGACTTCGTTTTGGCACTCGTCGGAGAAGAACTCGGTTTAGCCGGCACAGCGTCCGTCATCGTGCTCTTCGCCTTGTTCGTGTGGCGAGGATTTCACATTGCGTCGCGGGCACGGATGCCGTTCGGCAAATATCTCGGGCTCGGGATTACGCTCTTGATCGGCATCCAGGCGCTCGTCAACGCAGCCGTGGTCACTGGCCTGTTGCCGACCAAGGGATTGACGTTGCCCTTTGTCAGCTATGGCGGCTCATCGTTGGTGATCAGCTTCGTGGGCGTCGGGATGCTCCTCAGCATTTCGCGAGATCGGCATGGGGGCGCATCCAAAGGTGGACGCGGTGAGTCGGACCACTGATGACGATCGTCATTGCAGCGGGAGGAACCGGCGGCCATCTGTATCCGGCAGTCGCGCTGGCGCGGGAATTTCTGCGGCGCGATCCGATGACCAAGATTTTGTTCGTCGGTACCACACGCGGGCTGGAGTCAAAAGTCTTGGCGCATGAGGGTTTTGAGTTGACCTTGATTAGCGCGAAACCGATTATGGGCAGAGGGCTCCTTGATATGCTCAGCGGAGTGTTTGCCATGCCCGTCAGTCTGTGGCAATGCGGAAGGATTTTGCGGCAGAGACCGACCGCTCTGGTGATCGGTGTTGGAGGCTACACCAGTCCGATGATGGTCATGGCGGCAGCGCTGATGGGCATTCCCCGTGTGATTCTGGAACCCAATGCACATCCGGGACTGGCCAATAAAGCCGTCGGGCCGTTCGTGCAGCGCGTCTTCTTGGGCTTTGCCTCGGCGGCCGGTTCCTTCAAGACACGCAAGGTCCGGGTCGTCGGCACGCCGATTCGCCGAGAGTTTTCAGCGCAGTCCGTCGCTGCCTCGGCGGCGAAACCGGCGGATCGGCGGCACGTGCTGGTGTTTGGCGGAAGCCAGGGGGCCAAGGCCGTCAACAGCGCAGCCATCGAAGGACTGCCGGAGGTATTGAGACGACGCCCGGCGATCTCCGTTACACACCAGACCGGTGAAATGGATTACCTCCGCGTGAAAGAGACCTATGATCGCGCCGGCGTTCTTGTCACCGTCGTGCCGTTTCTCTACGACATGCCGGCGGCGATCAACGCCGCAGACGTGGTCGTGGCGCGCGCCGGAGCGATGACGGTCGCGGAACTTGCCGCCTGCGGGAAGCCGGCCGTTCTTGTTCCATTGCC
>DASUXH010000320.1:0-2770 GCA_036378015.1 Nitrospira sp.
CAGCCAGAGCTTTCATCTCCGCAAACACGACGCGACTCTCTCGCATCACCCGTCGCATCTCGCGCCACATCAACCACGCGGCCCGCAGCAATGCGGGCCAATCGAGCGGCCGCACGTCAGGCGGCGACTGAATCGGCCTCCCTCCCATCTGTTCGGCATTCATGGCTGGATCGCCACCGAGTTGGCCGACGAGGAGATGAAACAATGTGACGTTCAAATAGGGACGGCCCTGATAGATACGCACAGAGTGAAGTCCGGAAGGCACCCGGCAACCCAACCGGCGATAATGCGAGAGGATATAGACGTCCATGAAATGTTCAAGAAACGACAATCCCATCGGGCTCGGGAGCTCCGGCATCGTTTCTTTGAAATTCGCACGTGACCACTCGCTCTCTTCGTTCGTCGGATCAACGTTTGGTTGCACGGCGGTGAGCCGCCGCGCTTGCAGTGCCCAGAGACGCTCGTGATCGATGGCCCATTCCACGTCCACAGGGCCCTGAAAGCTCCGTTCGATGCGTTTTGTCATCGCTGCGACTTCGAAGAGTTGCTGGTCGGACAGCGCCGGTTGCGTCCGCTCCAACACGGGCATCGGCTCCATGACAGCGCCTCCGGCCATGCAGACCAATCGTTGCTCCTGCTGTCCGAGGCTACGTCGGATCAGCCGCAGGGGTTGACCCGGAATTGCCTCAACCACGTGGTGATCCGGCGTAACGCTTCCCTCCACGAGGGGCTGTCCCAAACCCTTGATGGCATCGATCGTCACATGAATATTTCGGCCTGTGACCGGATGAATGGAAGTGGCGACACCCGCGACGGCGGCGTCCAGCAGCGATTGAACGATGACCGCCATTGTGGGCGGCAGATCACCGCGGCCCGATTTCACCATGTATTCCATGACACGCTCATCCCAGATCGACGCCCAGACTTCTGCAATTCCCCGCGCAAGCTCACCCCACGGCACGCCCAAGACCGTTCGATACAAGCCGGCAGCGCTTCTGTCGTGCAAGTCTTCATTGCTCGCCGATGACCGCAAAGCCCATCTCCGCTCTCGCCGACCGGCTGCCTGCGGCAATGCCTCCCGAAGGAATTCGAGAAGCCCGGACGGTTCCACGCGGCGAATCCTCTCCCTGTAGTCGTGGAGTTCTTTTCGCCGGTCATCTGCATGAAGCTTAAGCGCCCCTTGCCAACACTGGCGCGGATCACACCCAATAGTTGCCAACGTCTGCTCGTAGGCTTGAGTCGTCACACAGCAGCCGTCGGGAACCGCCAGACCAGCGGCGACAAGACGTGAAAGTCCCACCGCTTTGCCGCCCACGAGCGAAGGATCTCTGCACTCCGAAAAGGGAAGCACCAAGCGATCGGCCATCGGCGAGAATACTAACTAGAAGATGAAGAGGAGGTAAAGATCGTTTACGTTCGTCTCGGTCGGTCCTGTCACGATATGGCAGTTCAGGCGCTTCAGGACGCGGTAGCTGTCGTTGCGAGTCAACGCTGCCTCCAGATCAAGCCCGATTCGCTTGGCACGATTCCATGTCTCGCCGCTGACAAGACCTCCTGCGGCGTCTGTGGGACCATCGGTGCCGTCCGTGGCAACAGCGGCCACGAAGACACCGCTGAGGCCGGCCACTGCTTTTGCAGCGGCCAAGGCAAACTCTTGCGTTCGTCCCCCCTTGCCGTTCCCCCTCACGTTAACGATCGTTTCTCCGCCGGCAATCACGCAATAGGGTCTGTGTCTGGGCCGTTGCCTCGCGAGTATCCTCTTTGCCAGTGCGCCAAAGTCTGCAGCAGCTGCACGAGCCTCCTTGGTAATCGGCGGCAAGAGCTCCGTACGCCATCCCGCTGCTCGCGCGGAAGTGGTGAGTGCAGCGAGCGCCGTGGCATTGTTGCCGATGATCTCGTGGTGAACGCGTCGGAACAGCATCGCTCCTGGTTTGGACGTCTCGGTCAGCCGCCCGTCGAGCCCGTTCGTCAAATGGCGCCGCACACTGCGCGGGGCCGACGACCAAAGACCATACCGGCGCAAGCAGGTGACGGCCTCGCGGTAGGTGGTCGGATCGGGGGCCGTCGGCCCCGAACCAACGGCGCTTAGGTCGTCCCCAATGACGTCGGACAGAATAAGCGTCACAATGGTGGCGTCCGACATCGCTGCGAGCCGCCCGCCTTTGAGGTTGGACAGGTGCTTGCGTACGGCATTGATTTCGGCAATGGAAGCACCGGATCGCAGCAACTGATCGGTCACGCGCTGTTTATCGGTAAGCGTCACCCCATCGACCGGTGACGGCATCAGGCTCGAGGCGCCCCCTGAAAGCAATACGAACAGCAAGTCGCGCTCGCTCAGACCTGCGACGAGCTTCATCATGCGCCGCGCCGCGGCGAGGCCCGCCCGGTCTGGAAGCGGATGGCCGGCCTCCGTCACGGCAATGCGTTTGGTCGGGAGCCCGTGGCCATACTTGACGATGACCAGCCCGCCCTCCAGGTGCCGTCCGAGGATAGGCTCGATGGCGCGGGCCATTGCGGCGGACGCCTTCCCCGCTCCAACGACAACGATCCGCTCGTAGTCGCGAAGATCGTAGCGGCGGCGCCCGATCGTCAGATGACCGCCATCTGTCCGAAGGCTTCTCTGCAGGGCGCGGCCGGCGTGGGTGGACGCCAGCGCCTGCCTCAGCATGTTGGCCAGCAGCCGGCGGACGGGGGAACCAGGGAGCTGCATCAGTTTGCGGGAACGCCGCTTATTGAGTCTTCTCTTGTTTGAAACAACGGGAAGGACAGC
>DASUXH010000321.1:0-7103 GCA_036378015.1 Nitrospira sp.
GGCAGCGGCTGCGCTCGTATCGCCGGCATCCCAGAGCTTCACGGCGTCGTTCAAGGAGGGAAATGGGCCGTTGGCCGTCAGCCATGCGGCTTGAGCGGGCGCCACGACGAGATCCTCCCGTGCCGCATTGCCTTCCAGCAACTGCGTCATCCGATCTGCGAGGCGCCATACGACCAAGGCAGCGATCACACGTTGGGCGGAGGCGGTGATCTGGGACAGCATTAATTCTTTCGCGAGCTTTGACGACATGCCCTGAACCGCCAATGCAGCGACAACGTCATGCAGGCCCGCCGCTCGACCGATTGTGCCAACGAACACCTCCCGGGCCGCCTGATCGGATTCCACACGAGCAAGCCGCTCCTGGTCCGCGAGCATAAGCTTGGTCCAATCGGGCAAAGATTCTGGTGACTGCTCCTCGCCGCCTGCAAAGGACACGATAGGAATGACGAAGAAAGCGAACGCGAGAACGACAGCGGAAGGGTTGAGACCGATGGATGTCAGGCGGATGAGCATGGATGGCGGAAGGCAAGATCCGCTGGTGCGGGGAAATTGATTGTGGCCGTCAAGCGCCGTGCAAATGCTGCTTCAAAAACTGCGCCGTGGCGGTCCATGCTTCGGTGGCGGCCTCTTCTCGGTAACTGTCCGCGCGCAACTCATTAGCGAACGCATGCGGGGCACCGGGATAGGTCCGAATGTCGAACACTTTCTTGTACTCCTGCGCCGCATGACGCAACCGTTCGATGTCCTGGGCCGAAACCCAGGGATCTTGCTCGGCATAATGATAGAGCACAGGACACAAGATATCTTGTAACCCGCCGGCCGGCTGGATGATCCGCCCATAGTAGGAAACGGCTGTCCGGAGGCGCTTCCGCTGACAGGCGAACTTCATCGCCAGCGTGCCTCCCATGCCAAATCCCACAACAGCGTGAATGTTACGTTTGATGAATTCTTTTGTATTCAAAAACTCGCAACAGGAATTGATGTCTTGCAGCGCAAGCGATTGATCGAGCTTCCCCAGCAACGCCTCGGCGACCTCCGCATTACCGGTCACCATGCCTCCGATACGCCCGTACAGGTTGGGAATGATCACGCCGTAGCCTTCACAAGCCAAGCGGGCGCCCAAATCCTTGATCTGTGAATTGAGGCCCCACCATTCATGCAAGAGCACGATGCCCGGGTAGGTACCTTTCTCCTGAGGCCAGAATTCAATGCACTCGACCTGAACCGCCTTAACAGGCCGAGTTCTGATATAGGGATCCACCGATGCGTCGCTGATCGTCGGCAGCGCGACGCCGCTCGGAAAGCGGCTCGTCCCTGTCCCGATTTGTTCAAGGGTAAACGGAGCGGTCGTTGAAACCATAGGCGGAGAAGTCTTCTTGGATAACGGTGACTATGGCCATTCCCAAACGATAGGTACTATAGGGACCGTTCCGTTGGCTTGTCAATCTGACAGGAACGGCGGTACTCTGCTTCACACATCCCACCATGCATGCTCGACCGATGGACAATAGGCCGGCTACACCTCTCGGGATCGGCCTTGTCGGCGTCGGTCGGCACGGCACCCGGTATGTCCAACACCTCCTTCACGATCTCGATGGAGCGGCACTTACCGCCATTTGCCGAAAGAGCGGCGGCGGAACCTACCCCGGAACCAATATCCCCGTCTTCGAAGATTACCGTGCGATGATTGCGGATCCGCGGGTCCAGGCGGTCGTCGTGGTCACTCCGCCGTCCCTTTGTCATCCCATTTGCCTGACGGCCGTCGAGGCAGGAAAACCCCTTCTCGTCGAAAAACCCTTGGCGCTCACTGGTCGCGAAGCGCGATCCATGGTGGCGGCCGCGACGCAGCGCGACGTATTGTTGATGACGGCCCAGACCATGCGCTTTGATCCGACCATTCTGCTTTTGCGCGAGCAACTGCGCACGATCGGACCGCTCACGTCAGCGTCGTTGGTCAGTCATATTGAAACCAAGGCGAATCTCATGGAGGGGACACAGGGCCCCGTGGCGGTCGGTGCGCTCCTCGAAATCGGCGTTCATCTGCTCGATTTGGTTCGCTTTCTCACCGGAGAAGAAATTTCAAGCGTGCAATGCACGATAACGCCTGCCTCAAACGCAGGACCAGAAACGGGCGTTCGCGCAGAGCTACGAACGTCCGGTGGCATCAGCTGCGCGCTTGACGTTGCCCGCGTCGAGGCTCAACGGGTAGGAAGAACCGAATGGAGTGGAACAGAAGGTACCATCAAAGCGGACTGGGTCACGCGGACAGTGACGAGAGCCGTCAATGACGGGACGTCCCGAACATGGACCGTGGCGCCGCATGCCACAATCCTCGCGGCACTGCAGGCCTTCATCCATGCCGTCCGGACGGGAACAGCTCCGCCGATTACCGGCCTCGACGGTTGCCTTGCCGTTGAGGCGGCAGACGCCTGCTACCGTTCCGCGGCGAGACATGGCGCTGCGGTGAAGTTGTAGGCCGGTCGTGGCTAGGTGTCGGCGACGATGTGCGTGTCCGTTTCTTCGACGCCTTCGATCTGATGAATCTTGGTAATCACGACATCGGAGAGGGATCGTTCATCCTGCGTCGTGATGAATAAGAAGATATCCGGTTGGCCGAAGCAGGAATGGGCCTGTTCGACACCGGTGAGCTTCTTCAATGAGTGCAGGACGTCCTTCGTGCGGCCGGTCTTCACTTTGATGAGTATGTAGGCTTTCGTCGCCATCGCGTCTCTCCTTTCGATCGAAACCCTTCCCGCCCGGCATGTTGCGTCTGTGCTCGGCAAAAATCCGGTGAATGTTGCGCCCTTGCTGGTTGAACGCTGATTGCGCCTTGTCGTACAGGTCGCTCAACGCTTCGAAATCCTCCGCCCGCATGTTGACCCGCGCAAACGAGCCCGCAAGCTGTACGCGCTCTTGGACGGAAAGTTCCTTGTAGTGGTCGCACACCGCTTCAAGGACCTCCGAAGTCCACCCGGCTTTGCGGAACTCCACAGTGATGTCTTCAGCTCGAGTCGGAAACTTTGCCGTAATCGCCTGGTCTACGAATTGCCGTACCGCCGCATCGGTACTCTTCATGAACAGCCCCTGAAACTGGATGACGATCTGAACGACCTTGTTCGCTTCTGGAGTTCCTTCGGGAGGAAGAATGCCGGCATCTTGCAACGTCGCCAATAAGGCCATGGAAGCCCCCACCGGTCCCGACGGCGCACGCCCTTGCGAGAGCACCGGCCCCGGCATCATAAATCCGGCGAGCAAGAGCGGCAACAACCACGGACCGGCACGATGCATGGCGCGATTATACAGAAGGTCTTTGGAGGGCACCAGCTTACGATCGTCGACCTGTCGACAAAGTGAAATGAACGCATTTTCGCCTTGTCTGGAGCCGTTTTTCTTGAATCGCGCCGCATCTCATTCCTATAATTCTGCACCTCAGCGATCCGAAAGGACTCTGATGCTGGCTAAAGTACGGAGCGTAGCGCTGGTCGGGCTCGACGCGCACCTGATCGATGTGGAGGTCGACATTGCGGGCGGCCTTCCGCAATTCTCGGTTGTCGGCCTGCCAGATGCGACGGTGAAAGAAAGCCGCGATCGTGTCCGTTCGGCGCTCAAGAACACCGGCTTTCATTTCCCGGCGAAGAAGATCACGGTGAATCTCGCGCCGGCTGACGTCAAGAAGGAAGGGGCGGGACTCGATCTGGCGATTGCCATCGGGATTCTCGTCGCCGAAGAGGTGATCGTGCCTGACGGTTTCGCAAACCGCGTGCTCGTAGGCGAATTGTCGCTCGACGGTCAGATCAAACCCGTCTGGGGGGCGCTCTCCATGGGCCTTGCCTGCCGCAAGACCTACGATCTGTTGTTGCCCGCCCAGAACGCTGCTGAAGCGGCCATCATTGAAGGGGTGGCGGTGTATGGACTTCATACGTTGCCGGAAGCCGTCGGTTTCCTCAGGGGCGAACTGCGGATCGAGCCGCAGCAGACGGATCGCGAGAGTGTCTTTGCCGCGAGACCTTCGCACGACGAAGACTATGGCGACGTGCGGGGGCAAGATCACGCCAAGCGGGCCTTGGAGATCGCTGCAGCCGGTGGACACAACGTGTTGATGGTGGGACCGCCTGGCTCGGGCAAGACGATGCTCGCCAAGCGCCTGCCGACGATTCTCCCGCTGATGAAGCCGGAGGAGGCCATCGAGACGACGCGCGTGCACAGCGTCGCCGTCCAGCTGCCGTCGGATCGGCCTATTCTCACAGTCCGGCCGTTCCGTTCTCCTCATCACAGCATCTCGGACGCAGGGCTCATCGGCGGTGGCACCATCCCTCGTCCTGGAGAAGTTTCGCTGGCCCACAACGGCGTTCTGTTCCTCGACGAATCGCCGGAATTTCGCCGTCCGGTCCTTGACAGCCTTCGGCAGCCGTTGGAAGAAGGCACCGTGACTTTGACCAGAGTCAGCGGGTCGCTTCGATATCCTGCCCGATTCATGCTGATCGCCGCAATGAACCCCTGTCCCTGCGGCTACTACGGGGACCGGTCCAGCGCATGCGTTTGTACCCCACACCAGATCCGAAAGTATCGCGCCAAACTATCCGGCCCCCTTCAGGACCGCATCGACATTCATATTGAAGTGCCGCCCGTTCCGGTACGCGAGCTGCACGATCATGGACCCGTCCCCGAAGCCTCGGGCGGCATTCGGGCGCGGGTGGTCGAGGCCAGGGAACGGCAAGCAGGCCGCTACCGACAAGACGGCATTTACACGAACGCCCAGTTGAAGCCGCGGCTCCTGAAGCGGTATTGTGAGCTCGACGCACGGGGGCAAGATCTTCTCGAACAGTCCATGCTCAAGCTTGGCCTTTCGGCGCGGGCGCATGGCCGCATCCTCAGGGTCGCAAGGACGATCGCCGACTTGGCCGGCGCGGAGAGGATCGACGCCCTTCATGTCGCCGAAGCGATTCAGTACCGCAGCCTGGACCGCCGTGTAGACTTTTAAGGATGCTTGTGGCCATGACCATAAAAGTGTTTGTGTGGTGGTTTCTCGTCGGAGCGACGATGGCGCTCGCGGTCATCATGCTGCAGGGCGGCATGCGTGAAGTCATGCAGGCCCAGGGATCCGTTTGGGAATTGAAGTTGATGGAGTTGGTCACTACGATCGTCGGCGGAGGACTGCTCGGCGGCTGCGTCGCGCTGATTCTGGATCGGATCAAAAAATCATAGCCGGCAGGGAACCCCGAACACGAGGAGACGTGATGGATTTGGAAGTCGGTTCAAACTTGTATCAGAACACCGATGGCACGATCGAGATCGAAGGCGTACCCCAGATTCAAGTGGCCTTAAAGCCGAATGGCTTGCTGATTAATTTTGCGCTATTCGACGCCAATGGAAAAATGACGGCGAAACTGGTCGAGAGTACCCTGATGTTCAACGAGCGCCGGGCCTACGAAGTCACCAAGGCCCCGTCCCGCGTCACCCTGACGCACACGGAATCGAAAAACGTGGTGCTGCAGATGGAAGTCAAAAAGCCGGACCTTGTGGCGTTCACCAAAGGCGGGTTTCATACCGTCAAGGGCCATCTCCTCGAAGTCTCTCCGACGGAATGGAAGGTGGATAAGCAACGGTCCAGTGGAGCCACACAAAATTTACAAGGTGGTTCCGTGAAGATCGGCTGAAATCCGGGGAAAGGCGGGTCCCCCCGAGGAAACGATTGCGAAGCAATCGGGGGGTCGGGTGGGTGCAAATGAGAAACGATTACGAAGCAATCGGGGGCTGGGCGGGTATATGAGAATACGCTCAGGATTTGGTCACCGTCGGCACGATGACCAACCCCTCCTTCTTGATTTCGACCTGGGCCGTATCTCCGTCCTTCAATTCCCCTTTTACCAATTGTCTGGCGATGGGCGTCTCAAGTTCCTGTTGAATGAGCCGTTTCAATGGTCTCGCCCCGTATACGGGATCATATCCGCGCTCTCCAAGGTGGCGAAGCGCCTCCGGAGAGACCACCAGCGTGATTCTCCGCTCCGCCAGGCGCCCCCGCAAGCGTTCCAATTGGATGTCGACGATCTTCGTGAGCTGATCGGTTTCCAGCGGATGGAACACGACCGTCTCGTCAACCCGATTCAGAAACTCGGGCCGGAAATGGCGTCGTAGTTCCGCGATCACTACCGCGCGCACTTCCTCATAGCTCGAGCCTTTTTGTTGCGCTTCAAGGATCTGCGGGCTGCCGATATTGGACGTCATAATGAGCACGGTATTTTTAAAATCCACCGTCCGTCCCTGGGAATCGGTCAATCGTCCGTCGTCCAATATTTGAAGGAAAACGTTGAAGACGTCGTGATGCGCCTTCTCGATTTCATCGAACAGGATCACGGAGAAGGGCCGCCGGCGCACCGCCTCAGTCAACTGTCCGCCTTCTTCATAACCCACGTAGCCGGGCGGAGCTCCGATGAGGCGGGCGACCGTGTGCTTCTCCATATACTCAGACATGTCGATGCGGATCATGTTGGCCTCGTCGTCGAACAGAGTCGCAGCCAGCGCCCGCGCGAGCTCTGTTTTTCCGACCCCCGTGGGACCCAGGAACAAAAACGATCCGATCGGCTTGTTGGGATCCTTGATGCCGGATCTCGCCCTCAAGACCGCATCGGCCACTGCCCGAACGGCCTCGTCCTGTCCGACGACCCGTTGATGCAGCAGCTCTTCCAATTTGAGCAGTTTCTCGGTTTCGCCCTCCATCAGCCTGGACACCGGAATTCCGGTCCAGCGGCTGACGATGGCGGCGATATCGTCCTCGTCGACTTCCTCCTTGAGCAGGCGAGTTTCGCCCTGCTTTTTTCCCAGCTGCTGCTGTTCGATCGCCAGTTCGCGTTCGAGCCTTGGGAGTTCTCCATAGCGCAACTCCGCGACACGGTTTAAATCGTAGGCGCGTTCCGCTTTTTCGATCGAGAGTTTCACCTCTTCGATCGCTTCGCGGGTCTTTCTCAACTTTGCAACCGAGCTTTTTTCCGAATCCCAGCGCGTCTTGAGAGCCTGGAGATCGCGCTGCTTGTCGGCGAGCTCTTTCTCAAGCCTTTCCAGACGGGCCTGGCTGACCTGGTCTTTCTCCTTCTTCAAAGCCTCTC
>DASUXH010000322.1:0-2167 GCA_036378015.1 Nitrospira sp.
AGCAGACGATTTTTTCAAACCCCTCACCCCCGCCCATGACTTTAACAACCAGGCCACACGATTGGGGATGCCGTTTACGTTCGTCGATCAGATCGCCCTTTTTGAGACCCATGCGCAGCGGCTCGCGTTTCAGATTGACGGTTACACCACCTTCATGGTGGATCTTTTCTCCATGCGCAGATTCGCCTGTCGAATGCTCTGCAACAACGCCTGATGGGTCCGGCAGCCGGCGATCAACTTCGCGTCAGAAATCACCGCCGGTCGATAGGGCAGGAGGTAGCGCTGCTTGATGCGCTGAATGCGAGCGACTGACTGGTCCAGCCGCGCCATGTCGATCGTCCCCGACGCAACGGCCTTCTCTACGGCCTCAAACGCGGCGATCTCGCGGTCGCGCTCCTTGCAGATCAAGAGCACGTCACAGCCGGCCAACACCGCACGTACCGCCGCATCACCAGGGCCGTAATGGTCGACGATCGCATGCATTTCGAGATCGTCGGTGAGCACGACCCCATCGTATCCCATCTGTTCGCGCAGGAGTCGCGCAATGATGGCTGGAGACAGGGTCGCCGGAAGTTGGTCATCCAGCGCCCTGTAGAGCACATGGGCCGTCATCATCGTCGCAATGCCTACCGCGGCGGCTCGGCGGAACGGAGGAAACTCGACCGCTTCCAATCGCTCCCGAGGCGCGTCGACCACCGGCAGCTCTTTATGCGAATCGGCATTGGTGTCTCCGTGGCCCGGAAAATGCTTTCCGCACGCCACCACCTTGGCATCTTGAAGGCCCGCCGCTGTGACCAACCCCATTTCGCCGACGGTGTCCGCCGAAGAGCTGAAGGCTCGGTCTCCGATCACGGGATTGTCGGGGTTGCTGTTGACGTCCAATACCGGCGCCATGTTCATGTTGATGCCGACGGTTTTCAACTCCTTCGCAATCGTCGACGCGGCCGCATAGGCCAGCTCGCCGGAATGGCATTGGCCGATGACTTCGCAGGGCGGGAAAATGGTGAAGCCCTTGGGGAGACGCGACACGCGTCCGCCTTCCTGATCGATGGAAATCAGCAACGGTGATTTCGGACTGCATTGCTGCAGGTCGTTGGTCAGCTGAACAATCTGCTCGATGGATTCCAAATTTCTCGAGAAGAGGATGACGCCGCCCGGCTTATAGTCCTTGAGGAAGGCGGCCAGATCCGGGGTCACGCTCGTGCCCAGGAAACCGACCATGAAGAGCTGTCCGATTTTTTCGCGCGAGGTCAGTTCGAGACTGGCCACGTCACAGGCTCCGATCGATGAGATATTGGATCAATAGCCTGGTGCCGATGCCGGTCGGCCCTTTCGGGATATAGGCCCGTTCCCGCTCGCTCCAATCGGTGCTGGCTATGTCGATGTGTGCCCAGGGACCGTCGCCGGCGAACTTGCTCAAGAACAGAGCCGCCGTGATCATGCCCCCGCCGCGGCCGCCGATATTGCGCATGTCCGCGACGTCGCTGCGCAGCTGCTCGAAATACTCTTCCCAGAGAGGCATTTCCCAAACACGCTCTCCGGCTTTTTGACCGGACCTCTGCAGTTGCGCCTTGAGTTTGCCGTCGGTCCCGAACATGCCGATGGCAAACTGGCCGAGCGCAACCACACAGGCGCCCGTAAGGGTCGCAATGTCGACCAGCACAGCGGGATTGTAGCGCTGGGCGTAGGCAAGGGCGTCGGCGAGGATCAAGCGGCCTTCCGCGTCGGTATTTTGCACCTCCACCGTTTTCCCTGACAGCGTCTTGACGATGTCTCCCGGCTTCATGGCACGGCCTCCCGGCATGTTTTCCGCCACCGGCAGAATGCTGACGAGACGCAGAGGTAATCGCAGGCGGGCGGCCGCCCTGACAGCGGCAAGGACTTCCGCGCCGCCGGTCATGTCGGCTTTCATGTGCTCCATGTTCTCGGCGGGCTTGAGTGAGATCCCTCCGGTGTCGAAGGTGATCGTCTTCCCGATGAAGACCACCGGCCGCTCGTCTTTTTTCTTCGCTCCGTTGTATTCGAGAATGATGAACTTCGGCGGCTCATGGCTTCCGCGTGCCACGCCCAGAAGGGCGCCCATTCCCAGCTGTTCCATGTCCTTTTGTTCGAGAATTTTCAAATTCAACGCTTCTTCTTTTGCGACTTTCTTGGCTTCACTCGCGAT
>DASUXH010000323.1:0-2708 GCA_036378015.1 Nitrospira sp.
AAGTCCTACGACTGCACCAACGGAGAGGAAGCAAGGACGATGACTTGTGAGGACTTGATTGAACAAGAGGGTTCTGACAGAGTTTAACAATCAAGAAGACATCTGGCACCACCGCTTCACCTATGTGGAGAAACCCCATGAAATTCGTTGAATTCTTGGGACCATTCTTTAGTCCCCCTCCCCTATAGATGGTTCAGCCACAGGCACCAGCTCGATTTTCCGGAGGGATACGCGTACGCATCTGTGCTAGCATGGGTTGTCTTCAGATCGCCGGTCAGGCCGGACCTGGCGAAGGGTACACCGACAGGCCGTCGTACGTTCCTCGACAAGGTCACCATCATGCTGTTGATTCCTGAGCCGCTGAAACACCGTCTCATTCAGCTTCGACGAGTGCTCCACGAGTATCCGGAACTCAGTGGACAGGAAGCGAACACCGCCGCCGTCATCTGCAAATTTCTCGATGGGCTGACCATCAAGTATCGGTCCCACGTCGGGGGCCACGGAGTCGTTGCCGATATTCCGGGACGCGTCGGAGTCCCCTCCGTCGTCTTGCGTGCCGATACGGATGCGCTGCCGATCCAGGAAGACACCGGCTTGGAATTCGCGTCGGTCCACGACGGCGTCATGCACGCCTGCGGCCACGACGGGCACACTACGATGTTGCTCGGCGCAGCGGCACTCCTCTCAGAAGAGAAAGACTTGCCGGCTCCCGTGCGATTGATTTTTCAGCCGGCAGAGGAAAAAGGCACCGGCGCGCTGGACATGATCAAGGCTGGAGCGCTGGATGGCGCCGGCATGATTTTCGGCGGCCATCTCGACCGCCACTACCATCCGGGGGCCATCGTCGTGGCTGAAGGCGCCGTCAACGCGTCCTCCGATAATTTCACGATTGAGATTATCGGGCAAGGCGCGCACGGAGCCCGGCCGCATGAAAGCATCGACGCCGTCGTGGTCGGGAGTCTGATGATCATGGCGTTGCAAACGATCGTCTCGCGCGAAGTCGATCCGGCCCGTCCGTCGGTGGTGTCCGTGGGGCAGTTCCACGCAGGGACCGCGCCGAACGTCATCGCAGGACAAGCCAGGCTGGAGGGGACGGTTCGTGCACAGGATCCTGCTGTCCGGCAACAACTCCTCGCCTCCGTCCGCCGCATCGCCGAATCGATTGCCCAACTGCATGGCGCCAAGATCCAGATCATCGTGAAAGAAGGCACGCCGCCGCTCATCAACACGCCAGAAATGGCGAGCGTCGCGCGCCGCGCCGCGGTCGCGGCGGTGGGGGAGGCCAACGTGTTGCCGCTCAAGACAGCCAACATGGGTGCGGAGGACTTCAGCTACTATATCGAAAAAATTCCCGGGGCCTATGTCCGGTTCGGAAGTCAGGTGCCAGGGAAGGAAGGCTTTCCCGCCCATTCCAGTAAGTTCGATTTCGATGAAGAGGCCTTGGCCGTCGGCGCGGCCTATTACCGGGCCATTGCCAAAATCGCCGGCCAACACTTGCACGATCAGACCACCCGCTCCTGATCATGCACACAGGGCTGTCATGATTCGGATCAGAGAGGCCCGCGAAGAAGATGTCGGTCAGATCCGCGAGATCTTTCTCGCCGTCTACGGCGCCGACTATCCCCATCACGAAGTGTACGACGAACTCTGGCTGAAACGGTCCGTCTTCACGGACGACGCGCTGATTCTCGTCGCGGAGGAGACTGACACGGGCAGAGTGATCGGCACGGCTTCCGTGCTCTTCGACTTCGGGGCCCATTCCGATCTCGTCGGAGAATTCGGCCGTCTCGCCGTCCATCCGGACTACCGACGGTTGCAGGTCGGCAAGCTGCTCATGGACAAGCGGCTCGAAGCCATTCAGAACCGCCTGCATGTCGGCCTGGTCGTCGCGCGCACCGTGCACCCCTATGCCCAGCGCATCAGCCTCGCGCAGGGGTTCATCGCGACCGGCTTCCTGCCCTTGAAGCATGTCTTCCGCCACCGCGAGAGCTTCGCCCTGCTGGCCCGGTATTTCGGCGACGCGCTCGCCTTGCGCCGCAACAATCCGCGGATCATTCCCGAGGCCTATGCCTTAGCCAATCTCGTGATGAGCCAGCCGCCGCTCACATCGGATTTCATCGTCGACGAGGATTCTGCATCGTACCCCGCCGGGGGAAACTACACGATCGAACAACTCCAGGCCGAAGGCTATCCGGCTTTGCTGCGCATCGAGCGGGGCCGCGTGCGCAACCGGGAAATCTTCGGCCCTATGCGGCTGGATTACGGATTCTTTAAACTCCAAGCGCGGCAAACCAGTTACTTTCTGGCCCGCTCCGGCGGCCACATCGTCGGGGCCGTCGGCTACACGATGGATCCGGTCGAGCACACCGTCCGCGTGTTCGAGCTGATCGCCTTGGCCGACGACGTCGTGCGGTTTCTCCTCGTTGAGTTAGAACGGAAGTGCCGGGAGGAGATGGGCATCGAATACATCGAGATCGACGTCAGCGCCTACGCCCCGCGGATGCAACGCACACTCCTAGAACTAAATTTTCTCCCGGTCGCCTATGTGCCGGCGATGGTCTTTTATCACGTGGAGCGGCTCGACATCGTGAAGATGGCACGGTTGAACAAGTTGCAAGATCTGGGGCCGCTCGCGCTGACGGACCCGATGCAGGCTGTCGCCGACGTCGTGATGCGCGGCTTTTCCACCTGCGTCATTGCGCCTCGCA
>DASUXH010000324.1:0-3059 GCA_036378015.1 Nitrospira sp.
AACGCGAGTGAAAGGAGCGGGCGTCCGATCGTATGATCGACGGCACCCGCGTAGCGGTGTTGGGCCCACCCGAAGAATTGATTGAAGTACGCGAAAAAACCCTTCCTGGACGCATGCCGCGGCTTGAGGATCAGGGCGCACAGTGCAGGGCTCAACGTCAACGCGACGAATCCGGAAATCGTGACGGAGATCGCGATCGTGATCGCGAATTGCTTGTACAGCTGGCCGGTAATGCCGCCCAGGAATCCCACCGGGACAAAGACCGCGCAGAGGACCAGCACGATGGCAATCACCGGACCGGTGACTTCGTCCATCGCTTTCTTGGCGGCTTCTTTGGGCGACAGGCCGTCTTCGATGTGACGTTCGACGTTCTCGACCACGACGATGGCGTCGTCCACGACGATGCCGATCGCCAGGATCATGCCGAAGAGCGTCAGTGTATTGATCGAGAAGCCCAGGGCGGACATGCCGGCAAACGTCCCGATGAGCGAAACGGGCACCGCGACCGCCGGAATCAACGTCGCACGCCAGGACTGTAAGAAAAGATACACGACGAGGATGACCAGGATCATCGCATCGCGCAACGTCTTGACCACCTCTTCGATCGACACTTCGATGAACCTGGTGGTGTCGTAGGGAATGTCGTACGAGACCCCTGGCGGAAAGGTCTTCGACAACTCCTCCATTCGCTGACGGACTTGTTTGATCGTGTCGAGCGCGTTGAACCCCGGCGCCAGAAATGTGACAAGGAGGGCCGTGGGTTTACCCCGATATCGCCCTTCCAGGTCGTACGATTGGGCGCCGAGCTCAATCCTGGCCACGTCCTTCAGCCGGATCATCGAGCCGCTGGGCAGCGCCCGTACGATCATCTCCTCGAAATCCTTGACCTCGGTGAGGCGGCCGCGCGTGATGATCGGAATCGTAAGCTCATTCTGCAGCGGCGTAGGCTCCCGCCCAATCAACCCTGCCGGAAAGTCGCGGTTCTGCTCCCGGACGACGTTGACGATGTCGCTGGGCGTCAGACTAAGCTGGGCCATCCGCACCGAGTCTAGGACCACCCGCATGCTGTAGTTCTGCTGTCCAAAGATATAGGCGTCGCCGACGCCCGGGATCCGCCTGATGTCGTCGACGAGACGGACCGTCGCGTAGTTGGCGAGAAAAAACGCGTCGTACTTGGGATCGGCCGATTGGAGGATCAGGACACCCAGAAGATCGGTCGAAAGTTTCTTCACGGAAACGCCCTGGCGAATGACTTCCGGCGGGAGTTGAGGCTCTGCGAGCTTCTCCCGGTTCTGGGCCTGAACCTGCGCAATGTCGATGTTGGTTTTGATCTCGAACGTCAGCCGGAGAGTCATGTGCCCGTCGTTCGTACTCGTCGAGTCGTAGTACAGCAGATTGTCGATGCCGGGAATCTGCAGCTCGATGACACGGGCGACGGAATCGGCCACGGTCTCGGCGCTCGCGCCGGGATAATCGGCGTCGATCTGAACGACAGGAGGCGTGATTTGGGGAAACTGCGCGATCGGAAGGGTCACCATCGCCACAAGGCCGATCACGACGATCACAATCGAGAGGACCGAGGCGAAGATCGGCCGATCAATGAAAAACCGCGGGCTCATTTGGATGCTTCGGTCTTCGTCGGCTCTGAGGCTTGAATCCCTGAGGGTTCGATTGGGGCCGGGACCGGTTTGACGGTCGAATCCGGGATGATGCGTTGCAGACTATCGACGACGACTTGTTCGCCGGGAGCCAGGCCTTCTTCGACCAACCATTCATTCCCTTTCCAGACCGTCGCCTTGACGTCCCGGATCACCACCTTGTTGTCCGACCTGACGACGTAGACAATCGGGCCTTTGGGCCCTTGCAGCACGGCTCGTTGTGGAATGAGCATCACGCTGCTCCTTGAGACCCCATGAAAGCGAACGGTCACGAACTGACCGGGTATGATGATGCCTTCGCGGTTAGGGAAGGTGACGCGTGCCGGCCGCTCGCCGGTGTCGCTGCGCAACCCCACGTCGAGGAGATCCAACGTGCCTTCCTCCGGGTACTTGCTGCCATTGAGGAAAATCAGCGTGCCCGTAAGCTTGTAGACCCCCGGATGCATGACTCTGTTGGCGGCAATATCCTCCCGACGCTTGATGAGAAACGCCTCGGGCGCATTGACGACGACATACATCGGATCGATCTGGTGGATGATCGTCAGCAAATCTGTTTGCGCGGACACCAGGCGGCCTTCGTACACCCGCGTTCGCTCGACCAATCCCGTGATCGGCGCCACGATGACCGTATTGCCAAGATCAAAGTTCGCCTTGATCAAATCGCCTTTGGCCGTGTCGAGGGCAGCTTTCGCGGCCAATTCCTCCGCTACGGCATCGTCGTAGTCCTTCTGACTGACGGCGTGCTCTTCCAAGAGCGGCTTTACGCGAGCCAAGTTTTGCCGGGCTTGGACCACGCGCGCCTCGGATTGGGACACGCGGCCCTTGGCGCTGGCTGCGGCGGCACGGAACGGCACCTCATCGATCCGGTAGAGCTTATCGCCCTTCTTGATCTCTCTCCCCTCCTGGAAATAGCGCTCCTGGATAATGCCGGTCACCTGCGATCGAATTTCCACGATGCGCGAGGCTTCGGCCTGGCCGATGAATTCAGGCTCGTCGGGAACCGAAGTGGGAGTCACCGCCATCACCCCGATTTCCGGGACCTGAGGAGAAGGCGAGGACTGAACTTCTCCCTTGCAGGCCAGCAGAGACTGGGAGAGCCCGAACACCAACATGCATATGGTCAATCGTTGTTGCACTCGATCGCTCTTACCCCAGAAGCATCAGAAAAACCCACCTAGAGTACCTTGCCTTGCCGGACCATGTCATCTAGCCAGTTCTTGCGCCCTCGCGCCGGACGGCATCGAAAGGCTTACCTCACTCCCGAATAGAGCGGCATACACAAAGTCCACGGCAGGCAACCTGAATGGACAGACAGCCTAGTTCATCGTGAGCACCACGCGGAATCTCGCCTTGCCGCTCATCATGCGGTCGTAGCCGGCGCCGGCTTGTTCAAGCGGCAAC
>DASUXH010000325.1:0-2468 GCA_036378015.1 Nitrospira sp.
CGATGGCAAACGGGGGAGCGCCGGTTGTCTTGCGGGAGCTGGTGGATGTGGTGCGCAAAGTCGGCCCTGAAACCGTCGATCACTTCAATTTGCAGCGCACGATGGATGTGCTGATCAGCGTGCCGGGAAACGATCTCGGACACATCGCTTCTGAGATCGAACATGCGGTCTCGAAACTTGAGATCCCGAAGGATGTGGTGCTCAGCTTCAAAGGAGAAGTGGACAGCATGCGGGCGGCGATCGGTGGATTCGCCACAACGCTCCCATTAGCGATGGTGCTGATCTATCTCGTGATGGTCGGCCTGTTTCGATCCTGGCTCGACCCTTTTGTGGTCATGTTTGCCGTGCCGCTCGGTTTCATCGGGGTGATTTGGATGCTGTTGGCTACTCATACCTCGGTCAACGTTGAATCACTGATCGGCACGTTGATGATGATCGGCATCGTCGTCTCCAATAGCGTCCTGCTCGTCGATTTCGCCAACAATCGTCTTCGCGAAGGCTTGCCTTTGGAGGAGGCGATCGTCGAGGCGGGAAGGCTCCGTATCCGACCGATTCTGATGACCTCACTGGCGACCGTGATCGGACTGGCGCCGATGGCGCTGGGTATAGGAGAAGGAAGCGAAAGCAACATGCCGCTTGCTCGCGCGGTGATTGGCGGACTGACCGTCTCCACCTTCATGACCCTGCTCTTTATTCCCGTTCTTCATGCGCTTGCCCGGAAGGGTTCGGCGGGACAGTTAGCCGACGAACCTAGAGAGATTCATTAATTTGGAGATGCTATGGGACTGTACTATACTGACGCGGCTGAAGGCTTCCCTAGGGACATGACTCCAACATCGCGGATCAAAATTACCCTGACGGTCGCCGCAGGTCTTTTCCTTCTTGCCGTCGCCTTTATGATCATTCAGGGTCAGCAGCCGACGGTATCGGCCCCGGACACGGGCGAAAAGACGACAGCGACCACCGGAGCCCCATCTGTGCAAGTCTTGAAGGTGCAGCGGCGGGACATTAGCCGCACCCTCACGCTGCCGGCTAATATTTCGCCATGGTATCAGGCAACGCTGTACGGAAAAGTGTCAGGCTATGCGAAATGGATCGGCGTGGATAAAGGGGATCTCGTGAAAAAGGGACAGCTTTTGGCGGTGACTGAGGCGCCCGAAATCGACGATCAGTACAAGCAGGCACAGGCTGATTATGAGATCAAGCAGGTGACCTATGAGCGGTATCTCAGCGTTTGGAAAGAAAATCCCGATATCATTGCCAAACAGGACGTGGATGTGGCCAAAGCCGCTGCTGAATCGGCGAAGCACCTGCGTGACAGCCGCAAGAGCCTGCTCGATTATACGAAGGTGTATGCCCCCTTCGACGGCGTCATCACCGCGCGGTTCGCGGACCCGGGCGCGCTCATTCAGGCCGCCGCGACCTCCTCGACGCAGGCCACGCCCCTCTTCACCATTATGGATATGGAGAAAGTGCGCGTGTACGTGAATGTGCCGCAGGAGTCCGCTGAATGGGCCAAACAGGGTCTGCCGGTGACACTCACACCGCGCGAACTGAGCGAGCCGCCGGTCGAATCTGCAATCACCCGGACGACCGAAGCACTGGATCCGGCGACTCGAACCCTGCTCGTCGAAATCGATGTACCCAATCAAGATCGCCGCTTACAACCAGGGATGTTCATCAATGCCTCACTGCATCTGCAGCGGCATCCCAATGCGCTGGCCGTGCCGCCCGCCGCGATTGTGCCCGGAAAAGACGGGAACGAAAAAGCCGTCTTCGTCGTATCGAACAACACCGTGAAGTTAACGCCGGTGAAGACCGGTATCGATGACGGGCTCGTGGTGGAAGTCGTCGAAGGCCTGAGCGGGGATGAGGAAATCGTTGTTGTTGGGAAAAGCGGCTTAACCGACGGCCAGACCGTCAAGGCCACCCCATACAACCTTCCTAACAGCAAGCCGGCTAACAGAAAATATGACACAACGGCTATCGGAGTGCGGTTGCAGTGACCAATCGATGATGAGTCGAGATTGTCGAGGGCCGCGATTCCTCAAGGTTGAGCGATGAACACTCACGTGACGCGTTGGCTGAGTGTGTCGATAACTGCTGCCCTGGCCACGATCCTCGTGGCATATCCAGTCGATGCCCAATCGACCAGGGGCTTGGCTCAAGAACCTGGGAAACAAGACCCGTTGGAGCTTCCCTTCGCGAGTGAGCCCTCGGCGCGAAGCCTCGAATCCACTCAGCGAATGAGAGAGGCATTACGAGACCAGGATCTTCGGGTAGACCCCGACCCCAATCGGCGGATGTTTCGACCGAAGCAACCGGAACCGGGCTATTCGGAAATTCGCCCTTACTCCGGAGCCGAGACGCCGATTCACGTACGTCCGATCAGACCCATCCCGTGATCGCTTGAGCGAATGCGACGCCGACAACCGGCTCACACGTTCCTTCTTCAAGACCGTCTGAGA
>DASUXH010000326.1:0-3829 GCA_036378015.1 Nitrospira sp.
AAGAACCGAGAGCTCATCCACGCGGAGCGTGAAGTGCTCAGGCAGAAAACCAGCGCGCTGAGCGATCTGGTTGCTGTCTTTCGTGCGTTGGATTGACGAATGAAACCCGCACTGCAGGACGCCTACCAGCTTGCCGGCCTCGATGCCAGGGAACGCGGCTTCAGTCGGCCGGTCGAAGTCACGCAGGACCATCAACGGTACCGCGCTTCGCTGCGGTATGAAGCCGCCCATGTCGTGACCGAACCGGCGGAAAATCATGAGGCCGCCCTTCGGCTCTTGGTCGCGACCTTGCACGAGCAAGGATACCGGCAGCTCAAAACACAAGTCAGTTTCCGCCATGGCACCTATGTGGGCTCGGGCGACGTATGGGTGGAATACCCTGATCCGCCGACGGTGTCTCGATGTCGGACCGGTTTCGTCGCCGCCATTCGACATTGGTTTCATCGGCACACCCTCACCGTATGGCATTGATTCCCATCACGCAGCTACGCGCGCGAGAGGCACCGAGTCCACGCCTTCCGCCCTGGTTCACCGTCCAGGCGAAAACCGGTCCCGATTATCTGGACCTCCGGCAGACGATCGGTCGGTTGAAACTCCACACCATCTGTGAAGAGGCCCGTTGTCCTAACCGATGGGAATGTTGGAATGCCCGCACCGCCACCTTTCTGATTCTCGGGGATATCTGCACAAGGCGGTGTCATTACTGTTCGGTGGAGACCGGCCGGCCACAGGCGGTGGATCCCGAAGAGCCGAGGCGGGTCGCCGACGCCGTGCAGGCGCTTGAACTTCGCCATGCGGTGATCACCTCGGTCAATCGGGATGAACTGGCGGACGGCGGCGCCGCCGTCTTTGCCGAGACCATTCGCTTGACCCGGACACGCAATCCCGGCTGCACGATTGAAGTGCTGATTCCCGATTTCGAAGGCAACGCCGCGGCCTTGGACGCCGTCTGCCGCGAGCGGCCGGACGTCCTCAATCATAATATTGAGACGGTTCCGAGGCTCTTTCCGGTGCTGCGCCCGCAGGGGAAATATCAACGATCGCTTGAACTGTTGAGCCGGGCCCATGCGCAGCGGCTCCTGACCAAGTCGGGATTGATCGTAGGTATGGGAGAATCGGCTGACGAGATCCGCACGGTGCTGCGAGAGTTGCGCTCGGTGGGGTGTGACGTCGTCACCATCGGCCAGTATCTGCAGCCGACAAAGGCACATGTGCCGGTGGCTCGCTACTATGAACCGTCGGAGTTTGCGCTTTTGAAATCCGAAGCGCTGGCCATGGGCTTTACCCATGTGGAATCCAGCCCATTAACCCGGAGTTCCTACCATGCCGCTCAGCACATTCTCTGATCAGTCGGTCGTCGGCGTCAGGCGCCGGCGAGCACTTGGCTGACGATGCCTTGCGCCTCCTGCTGAATCAGCCTCAAATGCTCCTGGCCCTTAAAGCTCTCGGCATACAGTTTATACACATCTTCGGTGCCTGAGGGACGGGCGGCGAACCAACCTTGCCCGGTGACGACCTTGAGCCCGCCGATCGGAGCGCCGTTGCCCGGGGCATGCGTGAGCCGCGAGACAATCGGATCGCCGGCAAGTGTGGCCGCACGGACTTGATCCGCAGAGAGCTTTGAGAGGCGCTGCTTCTGATCGGGCGTCGCGGGAGCATCGACGCGGGCGTACCGGGGTTCGCCTAATTCGCCGGTGAGCTCGCGATAGAGTTCCGAGGGGTCGCGCCCGGTGCGCGCCATCATTTCGGCCGCCAAGAGATCCATGATGATGCCGTCCTTGTCCGTGGACCACACGGTGCCATCGTGCCTCAGGAATGACGCGCCCGCACTTTCCTCGCCGCCGAACCCGAGGGACCCGTCCAGCAATCCGTCGACGAACCATTTAAAGCCAACCGGCACCTCGATCAGCTTCCGACCCAATTTTGAGGCCACACGGTCGATCAGGCTGCTGCTTACCAATGTCTTTCCGACGCCGGCGCCGGTTGACCAGCGCGGACGATGACGGAAGAGATATGCGATGGACGCAGCCAGATAGTGGTTGGGATTCATGAGGCCGGCCGAGCGGGTCACGATGCCATGCCGGTCGTTGTCGGCGTCATTGCCGAAGGCGACGTCAAAGCGATCCTTGAGTGCGATGAGGTTCGCCATCGCGTAGGGCGAGGAACAATCCATCCGGATTTTTCCGTCCCAATCGAGCGGCATGAACCTGAAGGTGCCATCCACTGCCGGATTCACAATCTCGAGATTGAGTCCATAGCGCTCGGCGAGGGGGGACCAGTAGGCGACGCCGGAGCCGCCGAGCGGATCGATCCCGAGTTTCAGGTTGGCCGCCCTGATCGGCGCAAAGTCGATCACGAGTTCCAGATCCTTCACGTAGGTGCCGAGATAGTCATGCCGGTGCACGCAAGGCGCTCGCAGGGCTTGAGCGGCGGGCATCTGTTTGACGCCTTCCAAATTCGCCGTCAGGAGGGCGTTCGCTCGCTCTTCGATCCACTTTGTGACCTGCGTGTCGGCTGGTCCGCCCTGGGGCGGGTTGTATTTGATTCCGCCGTCCTCTGGGGGGTTATGCGAGGGCGTAATGACGATGCCGTCGCTGTGCCCGGTCGCGCGCTCGCGGTTGTACGTGAGGATTGCATGCGAAATGACGGGTGTGGGTGTGTAGCCGCCATCCTGATCGATCATCACCTCGACGCCGTTGGCGGTCAAGACTTGGAGGGTGGTCTCCAATGCAGGCTTTGAAAGTGCGTGCGTGTCCATGCCGAGGAACAACGGGCCGCTGGTGGCTTGGCGTTTTCGGAACTCACAGATCGCTTGAACGACCGCGAGAATGTGATGATGGTTAAAGGATCGCTTGAAGGATGATCCACGATGTCCGGACGTGCCGAACGCCACACGCTGGGCAGCTACGGATGGATCAGGCGCGTCTCGATAGTAGGCCTCCAGGAGTTTGTCCAGATCGACCAACAGCGAGACCGGCGCCGGTTTTCCGGCCAAGGTATGAATGGTCATGGCTTCTGTGTAGCCTCGTCATGAGGTGAAGTCAACACGTGGCTGCACCATGCGTATACAGGGATTGGTTGACGCAGGAGGGTGAAGAGCGTAAGAGAGCGGCTGCCCCAGATACAGCTGAACAGAGAGCGGTATAAGTTGACATAATATCCCTTATCAGACATTGGTTCCGTTACCATGTCTCTCGAATTCTTCGGCCGTCTTCAAAAGGAACTCTCATTGACCGGTAGCGCCGTCTACGAGTCCGTCGTGGCCGTGGCGGAACGCGTCAATCGCAAGGTTCACGTGCTGCGCCTTCATGGTCACGCCGCGAGTTTGCTGACGCAAATCGAGACGGTCCAGGCCGAACTCGGACAGCAGCTCGCGGCCGCGCTCTCACGCCGGGCCCCTGGCCCCAGCGACCCGTCACCCTCGGATCTCGAGCGGACCGTGACCCAGGCCGCCGACCGCGTCCATCTCCTGAAGCAGACCCTCATCCAAGTCGATGCCCAGATCCGTGCCTTGAAGCTCGAAGCGATTCAGGGCGATCTCCTGACGCTCCAGCGGGACCTCAGCTTACGCGCCGCCGCCATTGAACGCCTGACCGTCTCGCACGGATCTCAGACCGTCGGCAAGCGGGTCTCGGACTTCGCCTGGCCGCCGTCAGTCCGCCTCGTCACGGTGTTTCGGGGCCCTTTCCTGATTCCACCGACCGAGGAGTTCGTCTTCAGAGCCGATGATGTCGTAATCGCGATCGGCCTTCGCGCCGACCTCGACCACCTTGCCCAGCGGTTCGCCGTCAGCCGGACGGGCAAGAGCTGACACCACCAGGCGGGTGAA
>DASUXH010000327.1:0-7586 GCA_036378015.1 Nitrospira sp.
ATCCCCCGGTTTCAGCCAGTCGAGGGCGCGCACCAAACCTTCCACCCCCTCCTGCGCCATGATTTTCTGCGTGTCTTCGCTGGCCTGGCCGCCCGCCATGAGCGTCAGGATCCCCGCCGGACCCCGCTGATCTTCATTGGCATCCCAGATCGCACCGGTCGGAGCGTCGGTGCCGTACGCAGGCGAGCGGCCCTTGCGCTTCCAAAAGCGCCGGTCGAACTGCAAGAGGCTTTTCGTGACGCGGCCGTACTTCAGCCGTTCAAACACCGTGGCTTGCTCGCGCGGCAGGCCGGGCATGATCTCGATCGCACGAAGCGCAGGGGCCGGCGCGGCCAGAATGGCATAGTCGGCCTTTATCTGCGTCCGATCGCCGCCGCGCTCGACGGTCACGCGCACTGACGATTGATCGTCGTGGACGGCGCGCGCCGCCGTATTGAGATGCAGCGCTTCCCCCAACTCGACGGCCATTGCCTTGGGCAGGCGGTCGTTGCCCCCTTCGATGCGCCCCTCCGGCTCCGCACCGGGCGTTTCGGAAGCAAGTTGTTCGATCAACACGAGCAGCGAGAGGTCTTCGGGATCGGCCAGGAAGAAGCCGCGGAGGCCGCGTACCATCGCGCGCATGTTCCCATCGGCATCGATTTCATCGAGCCATTGCGCGACGGACCGTTGGGCGATGCTTCTGACGACCGCGCTTTCCCACTGCTGTTCGGCCCTCCGATAGGCTTCGATTAGCGGCTTGGCACGGTCGCGGATCGGCTTCCAGGCCCGCTCCCCTTTCATCGGACGGCCGTGGATTTGCCCTCTGCCCTTGGCGCGCACAAAGGAAAATCCTTGCCGGAGAATTGTGCGCACAGGCAGACCGTATTGGTCCGCCAAGCGTCTGATGTCTTCCTGGCTTTGGTCGATGAAGTCGCCTCCCGCCTCGGCATGTTGGCCCTTGGCGAAACCATCGCGGATGGTGTGGACCCTTCCGCCGACACGGTCGCGCGCTTCCACAACCGTCACGCGCGCGCCGTCCTTCATGAGGCGGACGGCGGCAGACAGGCCGGCGAGCCCGGCGCCGATGACGATGACCGATGTGCCGGAAAGGCGCATGGCCACAGCCTACTCCCCCGACCAGACGGGTGCCAGGGTTGGTTCCCCTAGGTCTCGCCTTGCGAGAGACCCGTCGGTCGTGAACCGCTTTTGATTCCAAGTACGCGTTTCGGAAGACGAAGCCCGAAAAGGCCCGGCCGGAGGAAAGAAGGCAATAGGACTACTTGACGATGGGGATGTTCTCGGTCTTCTTCACGATGTCGATTGGCTGGAAGACCGGATCATTGGCGCCCTTGGACGATTCAGCTTCAATGCGCTGCAGGAAGGCAGGCGGGCCGGAGACGGACGCATAGCTGAGAGTGGCTTCGACATCGAACGTACGCGTTTCCTTCGGCGTGGGGAACGCGAACGTCTCCACGCGCAACTCGTCCGCCTTCAACACCGTATCCTCGACGACCTTCGCCGCTTCGAAGTCGAAAATGGTGTGTTGTCCTTTGGCGTCCTGATACACCCTGCCATACACGCGCTTGTCGGAAAACACGGTCTTGAGGTTCTTGCCCTTGATGTCCAGCTGCAGCACGACGCTCGCCCAAGCCGGATGGGTCGTCGGAAGATTGTGAGGCACCAGGCTTTGGACCTTCACCACGACGGTCGTTTTCTCCCCTTCGATCTTCGTCTCGATGTCGAGTTTGGCCGCCTCCTGCCGTAACTTGCCGATGCGTCCCGGAAACGTGTGGTTGGCCACCGTCCGCTTCTTTTCTCCATTCGCGGACTCTCCTGTCTGCTCCGGCATATGGCAGGACTGGCACTCCTTGCCGGACTTGATGGCTTTGCTTTGGTCCCAATTGCCGAGCAGGTCGTTCGTCTTGCCGAGATTGACCGCCGAGGGCACGGCCTGATGACAATTCAGGCAGAGATCGGACTTGTGAAACAGTCCCAACTCCATGGATTGATGAGCGAGGTTCTGGGCAAAGTCCTTGTAAGGGCCGTACAGCACCTTGCTGCCTGCCGGTTCATACTTCGGCTCCGGAGGTTGTTTCGTCCGGTCCACCTGCTTGATCAAATGGCACTGCGAGCAGGCCACGCCATCCATCTGCGGATCGCCTGACTTAGCCTGATCGATGAAAAACTGGACCTTGTCCGGAAACTCCCGCACGTGCGGGGCATGGCAACGGAAACAGAGGGCCTTGTCCTTGCCGGCAGGCGACGTCAAAAACGCGTCAAGCGATGCGCGGAACGCGGGCGAATGGATGGAGCGCGACAACGGCGAGGTTTCCCACTCTTCGAAGACCCGTTCATGGCAGCGTTTGCACTTGTTGGAGTTCGGAAACGCCTTGTCCATGGTGATCGGCGCTTTGCCGTCCTGCTGCGCAAAGAGGCGGTCGGCCAACAGATGTGAGATCGCGCCGCCGAGCAGCACAATACCCGCGACGACGATTGACAGACCTGCCTTGTGCTTCACGCGCCTTATCATCAAAACTTTCAGAGGTTCTTGGCCCGGTAGGTCAGCATCCGGGGCTGTGTATACTCGTCCAGAATCTTCTTGGCGGTCTCTCGTTCCTTGTCGTCCTTGAGCGTCGCGAGATATTTGTCTCTCAGCGCCGGTTCCGCCGTCGGAATCAACGTATAGCTCAGCACCGCTTCCACGGAGGCAGGCGCCGCGCCCCCCGACACCGCGAACGAGAACGGGACCTTCCGCGTGTTGCCGCCTTTGATGAAGGGATCAGGAATCGGCCCGCGAAGGATCTTGTCGAAGGGCAATCCGAAATGCTTGGTCTCCTGCGCCAACACCTTGCCCTTTGCGTCCTTGATTGAGATCGCCAGGTCGAATTGCTTGAGGACCGGGTCGCCGTCCGGGAAGGTATGCGGCAGGCTGCCGACCTTGACCAGCGCCGTACCTTCGACTTTATCGCCGGATTTGCCGGTGTCGATGTCGATCCGCGGCATCCACTCGGCTTGGAGGTTGCGGTTCTTGAGGAGGATGCCGGGAATCACGACGCCGCGGAAATAATGGCGCCCGATCGACCGCGTCATGGCGCCGCGCTTGGAGGTGGAACTGCCCGTGGACTGCTCCATGTGGCAGTCCTGACAGATCGTGCCTTGCAAAATTTCTCCGGGCAGATCCTTCTGCGTGACGTCCTTCACCTTGTCGAAGTGGCAGGAGGCGCAATAATTGGCGCCGCGGAACAACGGCACTTGCACCGCCTCATGGACGAGGTTCTCTTCCGGATCAGCGTAGGGACCGTGCATGGTCTTCCCCGGTTCGATCTTGAACGTCGGCGGCGGACCATTGGTGCTTTCCTTGATCAGGTGACAGGAGGCGCAGCCGATGCCTTCGATCTGCGGCTTGCCCGAGACGACTTGCGCGGCGATTTTTTCTGCGTACTGCGGAAACACCGTGGTGGAAGGCACGTGGCAGGACAGGCAGCGCTTGCGCTCGTCCGCCGTCGGATTCGTCTGCAGCCAGATGCCAAGCACCGTCCGAAAGACCGGCGACTCGAGCGAGGTCCCGTGCAGCAGCGCAGCGTCCACGCGGCCGAAGGTTTTGAGGTCGGGAGTCTGTTCGCGCGCCCCTTTCCATTCTTCATAGTGGCGGTCGTGACACTGCTTGCACTCTTCAGAGCGGATGAACACCTTTTCGATCTCGTCAACCCACTTTTCGGGACTCTGCCCGATCGACACTTGGCCGTCGGCCTTTTGCGCGACCGCGCCCTCCTGATAGAAAACCGTGGCGCCGAGCATCAGAAGGACGAGGCACGCCGCAGCTATACGTTGTTTGGTCACCATTTAGCGCTAGGCGTCTACTAGGATGTTCAAAAAAGCCGTCCAGCGAGGCCACAGCGAGCGAAGAGGCGACGCGTACGTTGTCTGGTACGTGGAGCCTCTAAGCGACGCGAGAACAAAGCTGGCGGTTTTTTTCAACATCCTAATCTCGTTTGCAACCGACAAAGTGAAAGTTGACTCCCCAGCCGACCGGATCGCCGGGATCGGCCGGTTCGTAGGTCCCGACTGTGAAATTACATTCGTTCATCGCCTTCTGGATGTACCGTCCGAAATCCAACATATTTTTCACTTCATGCTTGTCGATCTCTTTGATGACGGACCGCACCTTGATGCCGGCGTAGTCGGCGCGGGAATTACCGATCACTTCGAACACCGCCACGCCCTGTGGCCGCTGCAGATTCAGCTCCTTCTGAACCGCTTCGTCCACTTCGCCCACGACGACGCCAAAGTCTTCGCCGAGTTTGGCCGCCAGGTCCGCCGTCATCGCCTGGGACTCGGCCGTCCCGTTGGCGCCCGTCTGCCCATGAACCTGAGCCATGGATAGCACGAAGCACAGGACTCCAGACACAACAAGGGCCCTTCCCCAGCGAAGGGCCCCGGTGCCACTGTCCACACGACTCTTGCGATCTGCCTCCAAAGTCGGCGCCTCGTGATGACCGATCACCCGCCCGAGGGTTTCTCGTTCATCCCACCACGAAACCTAGATTTTCGCAATCGGATCGATGACCAATTGAAACCACGGCGCCACCGCCTTTTGACCGTTCCGCTCCTTGTTTTCTCCGTTCCAGACGGCGAAGGAAACGGTCTGGACGCGCCCAGGAACGAGCTTCGCCTCGTTATCCTGCTCTTCGGCGCCGAGCGGCCGGCGCATCACCACGCGCCAGACCCCGTCCTTCCACGTTGCCTTGCCCTGCACACGTCCCTGCTTCTCCTTCGTCGTGAGCGTACTGAAGCCGCCGCCGATCAAGTCTTCGACGGAAGACACGCGGCGCGGAATGACCTCGAAGGTCCGCACGCCTTCCCGCTGCTTGTCGTTGCTGCGGGCGGCCCGCCGGTCGATATCGCTCTGCCAGTCCGCCTTCCAGTGCCAGATATTGATGTAGTGGTCGAGCTGGCCCATGCAGAAGAAGGCCGGCGCATCTCCAAGCGGCAGCCCGATGGCGACGCCGTCGCGGAAGGTGCCGGGCGTGAGCCGGTCGTTCTTGGTGTTGTCCTGCCATTCCAAGAGAAACGCGATGTCGCTGCCATTGTGAACGGAGCGGACGGTTAAGGCCCGGGCGGTCGGCTCGGGCCAGACGGGCCGGGTAATCACTTGGCCGCTCAATGGCAGCGTCATCGGAGGAACTTTTGCCCAGGCGGCATCCTCCGGCGCGGTCGGCAGATCGCCCTCGATCAGATAGGAGCGGATGACCATGCCTTCGGAGCTCACGAGCGGAATGCCCATGCCGCCGAGGACCGCGGCCGACACCAGAATGCCGAAAAAAAGGAAAAGCAGAGAGCGGGGAGGGTTCTTGGCCGTCTTGCGCAGCATGCTCATGTCCTGGTTGACCAAGCCGAGAGCCGGCGATCGGGAACCGCGTGCGGATCAGCCTGCCGGGTCCGCCGATTCACCATACCACTGAAATCTCAGATTTCAAATCTCAGATCTCACATTGCCGACCGCAGACAAAAGACCTGAGCGACCATCGAAGCGATTTCGGGTTTCTACCAAAGGCGGACGCGCCGGATCTTGTTCTCACCGCGCTCGCAGATGTAGAGATGCCCGACCGAATCCAACGCGAGACCGACCGGCGAATTGACGACCGCTTCGACGCCCAGCAAGCCGTCGCCGTGCTTGAGAGCGCCTGCCGATTCCTTGGCGACGAACCGCGCCGCGCCGCAGCCGCCCATGTTCTTATCCTCGTAGCCGCTGTCCCCGTTTCCCGCCACCGTCGTGATCATGCCGGTGGACGCGTCGACACGGCGCACGCGATGGTTCATGGTGTCCGAGACATAGAGATTGTCTTGCGCATCAAAGACCACGGCCTCAGGCGCATGCAGCATCGCACGGGTGGCCGGTTTGTCGTCGCCGTCATAGCCATAGCGGCAGACGCCGGCCAGCGTGGAAATCACTCCGGTCTTCCGATCGATCTTGCGGACGCGGTTGCTGCCCTTGTCCACGATGACGACGTCGCCTTTCCCGTCTACGGCGATGCCGACGACATCGTACAACCGGGCTTCCTTGGCGGGCTTTCCGTCATCCAGATACATCGACATGTCGAGGCCGTCCGAGCAGACCGGCATGAGCCAGCCGTGATCGTCGCTGAAGTCAATGCCGATGGCGTCGCCCGAAAGCACCACAAGGTTGCGGGCCACAAGCGGCTGCTCCCGCGCATCGTCTTCGGCCGACCAGGCGCCGGCGATGGTGGTGACCATGCCGGTGCGCGGATCGTAGCGGCGGATTTTATGGGCCTGAGTGTCGGCGATGTACAACACGTCGTCTTTGTCGAAGGCCATGGCGGCGGGCCAGGTTAGATTGACTTCGAGCGCCGGACCGTCGCCGTTGAATCCGTGGTGACCGGTGCCGACGATCGTGGTAATCACGCCGGTATCGCGGTCGATCCTGCGGATGCGGTTGCTGCCCGAGTCGCAAATGTAGAGATGGTTCTGGGAATCGAAGGCGACGTCGAGAGGCAGGTACAGACCGGCTTCGCCGCAGGGTCCTTCGTCGCCGCTGTAGCAGGTTTCACCGATGCCGGCGAAGTTCTGCAGCGTGCCCTCTTGAAGGTCGATCCGCCGGATCCGGTCGGAACCGGACTCGGCAAAATACAGCCAGCGCTCGTTCTTGTCGAGCGCGGCATGATGCGGCAGCGGAATACCGGCCTTCACCGCGCGCTTGCCGTCTCCGGTGCTGCGCGCCTTGCCGTTCCCCGCAAAAGTCTCGATGTACCCGGTCGCTAATTGTTCCGTGGTTTCCATAGACTCCTTCAACGACCTCTACTTCACTCTCACCTGCCGCGATGCGAGAACGAAGCCCGGTGACAAGTGCGTCTCGGCGCACGGGGGGTGGGCGGGTGAAAAGAGAGACATTATCAGCATCCGATCTAGGCGCGAGTCGCGGGCTGCGCAACCGGCTGTTCCACGGACGGTGCAGGAGCGGACTGGATCGACGCCTGAGGCGCGGCCGTCTGCTGCTGGGCGGCGGCTTCGGCCTCGGCTTCGATGGCGTCGGCTTCATGCACCGACTTCTTGAAGCCCTTGATCGCCTTGCCCAGTCCCTCTCCCAGTTGCGGCAGCTTGCCTGCGCCGAAAATGATCAGCACGATGAACAGGATCAGGATCAGCTCTGTAAATCCCATACTTCCAAACATGATGTGTTCCTCCAGTAAGGTAAATCAGGATGCGCTGGTTTTACTCCGTTTGGCAAAGCGTTCTTTCAACCGCTGACGGGCCTGTTCGGCCTGCTCGAACATCTTGCACTTGTCGTACACGCTGATCAGATTGTAGTAGGCCAACGGCTCGTCCGCATTGTGCTCGACCGCGTCTTCCATGACTTTGATGGCCAGATCGGACTTCTTGTGGTTGAGGGCCAGCTCCATCAGCTTGAAGCTGGCTTCCAGGTGCTTGGGATCGAGCTCGAGCGTGCGCAGGTAGCACTGGATCGCCGCATCGATCGTGTTGTAGTCGGAGACCTGTGGATTGTCGAGCTCGACGTAGACGCCCGCCAGGTTGTACCAGGCCATGGGATCGTCCGGCGTGATTTCGACCAGCCGTTCATAATAGCTCTT
>DASUXH010000328.1:0-3363 GCA_036378015.1 Nitrospira sp.
TCATGTGCCTGACTGTAACATTCGCATCCAAAGCTGCCTATCCATCGGAAGTACGGGGAAACACGCAATTAAGACCCGCAAGAAGCCTGGAAGGCTAGGCCGTTCGGGCAAGGTGGACCTTCATCAACTCGCTGGCTTGGGAGACACTGTGAGAGGACAGTAGTGTTGACAGCAGGACGACCGTCCCATAGGATTGTGGCGGCACGTCCGGGCAGCCACTATGTATAGAATCATCTTCATTCTTATCCTTCTCATCATCCTCTATTTCCTCCTCCGTAGCGCCTTTCGGGAGTTCGGCAGCCGGCAGCCTCCTGAGCGGTTACCGCAGAGTAAAGATCAGATGGTCCAGGATCCTGTGTGCCGGGTCTTTATTCCGAGGGGATCAGCGGTGACCGAGGTCATCGGCGGGCAGACGTATTGTTTCTGCAGCCAGGGCTGTGCAGCGGCGTTTCAAAAACAGATGACGGGTTGAGCGAGCGCGACAGGATCACGCGGGTCCTGTCACGTTAGCTCGGAAGGAGCACTCAATAGGTGCGAGAGGCTCAGCAGCCGGAGTAGCTATAGTCGTCGAGTTTTTCTTCCTTGTCGAACTTGAGCGTGATCTCACACTGATTTGGCTTGAAGTTGAAGAAGGGCGGGCCCGACTTGCCGCCGGCGATGCGATAATAGGTCCAGGTTTCGCCGCCGAAGAAACGGGTCGCCTTGCCGCTCGGTTCGCCCCAGTTCTTGAGGAACCACGCCTTGTCCTTCCCCTGTAACTCAGCCGGCTTGAGCGACTGTTCGAGATATGGATTCCCCCCACACCCGGAAAGAATCAGATACCCGGCCAGCACCCACACGCACCGTCGCATCATGGAATTGTCTCCTCGATTGGAGAGGAATTAGCCCTTCCTGAGAGGCGGGCCTGTTGGCGGCTGGATTCTAACCGCGGGTCCGACAGGTGTCAAACACGAGACCCGTTTGCATCGCCTCAGTGTTCTTTCTACAATGAGAATTGCAGCTGCAGCCACGTTCGAAGCCATGAAAGGACACGATCATGAAATTCTTTCTTGATACAGCCAGCGTGAAAGAAATCCAAGAGGCGGCAAGTCTCGGATTGCTGGACGGCGTGACGACCAACCCCTCCTTGGTGGCGAAAGAAGGTCGCGTCTTCCGGGAAGTGCTTGTCGAGATCTGCAATATCGTCGACGGACCAATCAGCGCCGAGGTCGTGAGCATTGAAGCCGACGCGATGGTGAAGGAAGGGCGCGAGCTCGCCAAGATCCATAAGAACATCGTCGTCAAGGTGCCGCTGATCGCAGAAGGGCTCAAGGCCACGAAACGCCTGGCGGCTGAAGGCATAAGGGTCAACGTCACGCTGTGCTTTTCACCCACACAGGCTCTTCTGGCGGCGAAGGCCGGCGCCTGGTGCGTCTCCCCGTTCATCGGCCGGTTGGACGACATCAGCTCAAACGGCATGGAGCTGATACGGCAGATCGTGACCATATACAAAAATTATGATTTCAAAACGTACGTGCTCGTGGCGAGTGTACGGCATCCCCAACATGTCGTCGAAGCCGCGTTGGCCGGCGGTCACATCTGTACCATGCCCTTCGCCATTTTCCAGCAGATGGTCAAGCACCCGCTGACCGATATCGGTCTCAAGAAGTTTCTTGCGGATTGGGACGCCCAGAACAAGAAATAGCCGCCGCATTCCTCGCGCGCCTCGTTATGGAGTCCGCACGTTCGGCCGCTTATCCCCTGCGAATGGCTTTTTGGGCTTCAGCGAACACGGCGTGAAACATGGGTCTGGTGAGTTTGCCGGTGAACGTGTTTTGCTGGCTGGGGTGATAAGAGCCGATGAGGGTGACGCTCCAAGGCAGCCGGTAGGTTCGTGCATGACCGAAGACCGGCAGCGGTGAAGGCAGTAGGCGTCCCTCCTCCCGGCACACCTTGAGATAGTGGTCGAACGCGATCTTTCCCAGGCTGACCACAACGCGCGCCTGTTTCAACAAGCGCAGTTCCTCCTTTACATAGACGCGACAACGTTCGAATTCGTCGGGCGCCGGTTTATTGTCCGGCGGCGCGCAACGCACTGTGGCCCCGATGTAGCAATCCGACAAGACCAGACCGTCGTCCTTGTGCTGAGACGTTGCCTGGTTCGCAAATCCAAATCGGTAGAGCGCCTCATACAGCCAGTCTCCGCTCCGATCGCCGGTAAAGATGCGGCCCGTTCGGTTCCCGCCGTGGGCTGCGGGAGCCAGGCCCAGGATGTACAGCCGCGCGGCGGGGTCGCCGAAGCCGGGAACAGGGCGACCCCAATAGATCCAATCGCGATATTGCCGCCGTTTTTCCTTGGCGATCGCTTGTCGATAGGCCACGAGCCGCGGACACGCGGTACACGAGGCGATGCGTTGATTGAGAAGCGTGAGAGATTTCATTACGCAGAGCAGAAGTGTAACACGTTTCTGAAAGGCGATCCTGCTTGCCGGAGTCATCGCTTGCTGTTAGCATTGCCACCGAGAAGATGAAGCAGTCGAGTCAAGCTGGAGGAACGATGTTCAAGTTGCGCATGATGCTTGCCGCGGTGTTGGCGGTGACGTTGTCGGTGTCCGCAACGGCTCAGCCCCAGCCGGACGCCGTTTCCAAAGACGCCTCTGCGACAGCCGGCGCCAACGGTGAATCGGACCGCGACCTTGCCCTTCCCGATCCGCTCGACAACGGAAACGAGCCGGAAGATCGGCTCGTCATACTTCCTGAGATCAAACGCGAAGGCGAGCGCTTCTATCTGAGCTCTTTCAAGCTTCCGGATAAGCTGACATTCGCGGGCCAGCCCGTGCCGCTCGACAACTGGCAGGTGCGGGAGAGGATTGAGTACGAGTTTTATCAATTCCTGGAAGATCAGGGAGAGAGCATTGTTCTGGCCAAACGCACGGGCCGCTGTTTTCCGCCGGCCGAGCGCCAGCTGGCCGAGGCCGGGTTGCCCGATGATCTCAAGTACATGCTGCTCGTGGAAAGCAAGTGTATTTCCGCCGCCTACTCCAGAGCAAAGGCGTCGGGACCCTGGCAGTTCATTCCTTCCACGGGTCGGCGTTATCGTTTGAAAAGCGATGCCGTCCGCGACGAGCGCCGGAACTTGGAAATGTCCACGGAAGCGGCCGTGAAGTACCTCAAGTACCTGAAAGATTTTCAGAGCAACGACTGGTTCATGGCCATGGCTTCCTACAATGCCGGGGAAGAGCGCATCCGCAAGCTCCTCAAGGAGCAGAAGATCAGCGACTATTGGAAAATGCACGGGCCAAGGGAAACCATGCGGTATGTCCCGCGCATCATTGCCGCCAAGGAGATTTATAGCCAGCCGGAAAAATATCTGGGGCTGAGCAA
>DASUXH010000329.1:0-4023 GCA_036378015.1 Nitrospira sp.
CGAGCAGGTCGGATTTCATCACCGTCCAGAAGGAGACTTCGGTGCCGAAGCTGAGGCCGCCCATGCCGACTTTGGTTCGGTCGATCTCTCCCTTGGATGCCAAGAGGTCAATGACGCTCCTGACCGCCGAAAGCCCCAGTCCGTACCGCTCGACCGCGTCGAGGCGGTACGGAGCCTGATTGATGCACAGGGCCGAAATACCGTTCTCGGCCAGCGACGCAAACGGCCATTCGTCGCCCAATCCACCACGCAGGAAGCCACGGCAGTCGTAGTAGTTCACGAACAAGGGAGGGAGGCCATGGCCCGTGCGGCGCGCCGGGAAAAACTGACCGGTGAATTCCTGGCCTTTCGCATCCGTCCAGCGAAGCAACCGGGCTGGCGTCGTCTTCGCCATATCCAAAGCCAGGGCCGCATTCGGGTCGAACAGCATCTGCCGCTCACCCGTCACAAGGTCAATCCTTTCCAGACGAGGCGGCCGGGCAGCCTCGGCGGTCACGCACACCAGGGCCTCGGAAGACACGCCACAACCCCCGGATTCATAGCGACCACCACCATTGAGCATGCCGGCGGATCGGACCACGGGTTGCACGACACCCGTTCGAACGTTCCATCGATAAATCGATTGCGCCTGCCCTTCGTGCGCGTCGGTCACGGTGAACAGCACATCGTCGCTGTGCGGGCGCCACTGGATGCTGCTGATGGCCTTTCCCGTACACAGCTCGGCCTGGCACGTGATCATGCGAGACGAACCCGCCTTGGGCAGCATGGCGAGTTGCACATCGGGCTTTCTCATGAGCCCCTTCTCTTCACCGCTCCGCGTCAGCAAAGCGGTGCGGCCCGTATCGGCATCAACCTCCAGCTTCCAGGGCGGTGACGATTCAAGCGTGCGCATGCCAAGCGCCTTGCGCATCTCGCCGGAGAGATCCGATGTCGTTGGCGGCTTGGGCGGGCGCTCGGAGGATGGCAGCTTCCGCACTTTTCCGGTCCCGAGATCGACTGCTTTCCACTGATCCGGAACATCCGCCAGCAGTTGAACGCGATCCCAACTGGGGGTATTCGGGGGAAAGCGCTGCGTCTCCAACCGGCCGTCAATATTGCCGGAGCGGAAGAGACCGCCCTGGCCGACGGGTACGGTATCGTCAATATGGATGCCGCGATCGTATTCGGCCTGCTCCGCCGCGATGACTGCGGCGCGGGTGGCGCCCACGCTATATTTCAGGGTCTTGCCGTCGGCACTCGGCGCAAAATCGCGCACGTCCGCCGGGTCGTGTGTCACCGGCTCCGCGCCGGAGCCATCCGCAGCCGCACGCCACACGGCCATCTGGCCATCCACCAGGGCACGGTAGTAAATCCAGTGTCCGTCGGGCGACCAAACGGCATGGCCCGGCACCGAACCCCCGGCGCTGTCGTGCAACAGCACGCCGCCGTCGGCGACCCGGCGGGGAGGCGACTTGCCATCCAGGGCTTGCACGTACCAGAAAACATCGAAGGTATTGCGCACGACCGACGCCTGCTCGAGCCGGAAGGCGACACTTCGTCCGTCTGGCGAAATGACGGGTGCCGTGATGTCTGCGACCTCCAGAAGGCGGCGTGGCGAGATCGTTTCCGCACGCACGGAACCGGCGCAAACAAGCAATATGCCAGCCGATACCGCTACTTTCTTGACGAACGTGAACATTCGGCTTTCCTCGGATCGCGTCGAATTCAACCGCGCATGAGGCCGCTCATGCGTGTTGCGTTTCACTTGGGAGGGGCAATGCTCGACTGCGCTGCGAACCTACCAACGCTTCGATATCGAGAAGCTCAGGAAGCGACCGATCGCCGAATAGTTGGTCGAGTCATAGGGAGCGTTTGCGAAGTCCGTCACCACGTACAACGGAGGTTCCCTGTTGAACAGGTTTTGTGCCGAGGCTTCGAACGTCATGTTTGAAAAGATGCTGTCCCGCGCGCCCGTGTCGTAATGCAAGGTCAAATCGAACGTGGTGAACGAGGCCCCCTTGGCGCCGTCGGCAAGGTTCGTCACGCCGCTTTTGTAGTTGCCGAAAAGGGAGGCCGTAAGTCCGCCCCGGGTCCAAACCGCACCTGCACGACCGCTGAGCTTTGCGGGGTAGAACAAGATGCCGGATGAATCGGAAAACCCCGACGTCTGGGTGAGAGCCCGTTCGCTGTCTAGCCAACTGATCGAGCCGCGGAGCGCCAGCCGGCTATTCGCGAAATCGAATCGATAGGAGCCCGACAGGTCGATGCCTTGTATCCGTTGCCGCGAAGCATTGACGAATCGATTGTCCACGATCGCCACAAGCTTGTCGGGATCGTAAGGCGAGCCCGTATAGTTGGTGAACACGGTACTGGCCAGCGTTGCAGCCTTTTGCCCGGCTGTCGGGTCATGCGTAACGAAGTCAACGTAGATCGGGTTTGCCAGCAGCCCACTGATATTGGTAATCGGCTGAATGATCCGGTCGGTATAGTCGATATGGAACGCGGTGACCTCCGCCTCCAACCGAGGCAATGCTTCCGGATGAAATGCGATCGAGGCGCTCCACGTCTTCGCCCGCTCCGGCGTCAGGGCGAGATTGCCCCCGTTGAGATACAGCACCGTCGCGTCGGGCGCATAGCCGGTACCCCCGAAAACCGTCGCCGGATAGAGGTAGCTGAACTGTTCGATATAAGCTTCGAACAGGGTGGGCGCCTTGAATGACTTGCCCCAGGACCCCTTCAAGGTCCAATCGGCGCTTGGCGAATAGATCAGCCCGATTTTGGGAGTGGTCACCCGGCCGTAACTGTCGTGGTCCTCAGTGCGTATCGCACCGGTCAACTCAAGGCGATGGACACCTGCGACATTTTGCGTTGGACTCACCAGGGGCAAGTTCAATTCGGCGTAGGCGAAACGACTGCCTTCGTCACCATCTGCCGTCGGACTGCCTTCGTACACATACAGGAAATCGTTGTATCTGTACCCCGCACCGATGGCGAGTCTCGCATCGCCGCCTGGCAACGAAAACAGCGGGCCCTCCCCATCGACTTCGTACATGCGACTCTTGTTGCTGTAATTGTACGAGCGATCCAGATATGCCTCGTTCGTTGCCCTCCTCACCCCCAGGGCATGAAATTCTGTCCTGTCTTTTCCTGCGGCCGCACTGACATTGATCGTCCAGTCATGTGGCAACAAGAAGGTAACGCTCGGAGATGCCAGGAAGGTTGTCGTCCGGGTCGGGTAACGGTCATAAACCGTCGAATACCCATACTCTGTTTGCATGTTTCGCTCAGTCGAGAGCGCATCGAGGTGCAGTTCGACGGAGTTCCCCAGGGATTGATGCAAGCTGATCAGCCCACTGTGCAAATCCGCCCCCTGAAAGAGGGTCGTCGGGCCGTACATCATGCGCGTATAGTCGCGCTGGTCCCAATAGATCGGATCGTTGGACTCCTTCTTCCATGTCGCTATCAGACCACCAGTGGACCAGGTCGTACCGGCGGTGGCATGGTATTCGTGGGTGGTCAGCCCGCCCTCCGTCGCGGAACCATAGCGCGTGCCGACGGCCACTCCGTCAAAATCACGCTTGAGCATGACATTGACGACGCCGCCGACCGCGTCGGAGCCATAGATGGCAGACGCGCCGTCGGTCACGATTTCGATTCGATCAACCGCCTCGACCGGAATCGCGCTGATATCGACCGACTGGTCGTTGCCGCCATAGGACATCCGCCGACCATTGAGCAATGTCAACGTGGCGTCCTGGCCTATACCGCGCAAATTCGCTGCAGACCCTCCGCTAACGTTTTGATTGGTGTAACCGCCGAGATAGGCGCCCGCGGTCACTCCTGGATTCTGTCCCCCCGCGTAGTTCTGTGGCACGCTGCGAATCACCTCGCCAAGGTTGGTGAGACCCTCATCCTGGATCTGCTGCGCGCCGATGGTGATCGTCGGCGATGCCGTAACGCCACCACGTATGCGAGTGCCGGTGACGCTGACGGCGTCCAACTGCGTCACTTTCTGCGCGGCAGTGGATGACGAAGTCCTGGACT
>DASUXH010000330.1:0-4495 GCA_036378015.1 Nitrospira sp.
GTCGATAGTGACGTGGGACGGCTACACGCCGTCCATCGCGAATTTCCAGAGGTGGCTTTTGTCGGTGACGGCAACCAAGGCTTTTCCCGCAAGGAATGCTTGGCGTTCGTCAGAGGCGTCGTTCGTTTCGGCGGCAAGCTGCTTTTGCTTGAACAACCGCTCGTGAGGGAGGATTTGGAAGGACTGGCGGCGATCCGGCGTGACACCGGCATCGCGGTCGCCGCAGACGAATCGGTCCGGTCCCTTCTGGATGCGCAGCAGGTCGTGGCGGAACGGGCGGCGGACTACATCAATATCAAGATCATGAAGACCGGGGTCATGGAGGCGCACGACATTGCTCTTTTTACCCTTGCTTCCGGTCTCAAACTCATGGTCGGAGGAATGGTGGAAACACGAATTGCCATGGGTTGTTCGTATAGCCTGGTGTTGGGCATGAAGGGATTTGAGGTGCTTGACCTGGATACGCCGCTCCTTCTGAACAGCGATCCGGTGACAGGCGGCTACCGCTACCGGGGTCCTTACTTAATCCCCTGGCGCGAACCTGGGTTGGGATTGACGGTGGACCCGCCGGACGACATGATGAGCTTGAGCCGCTGAGAAAAGGACTACTTCACCGCCGCCCCTGCGACGGAGCCCTGACCATGTTGCACCACACGGCCTTTCCCACACGGCGGCGTGCCGCTGCTGGACGAGGAGAGGCCTTCTACTCCTTCGATCTGCCCGCCTTCCAAGGATCCCCATCCGCTCCATGCGGCGCATGCTGAAGAGGCGCCGCCTGCCGCAACTTCCCGTCCGCCAACGTTCGAGACGATTCGTCCATCCGGACTCTGCGACGCGTAGGAACCGCCCGAACCGTTGGCGTCGTTGGGCATCAACAACACCATGTAGCTCCAGCCAAGCGGACCTTTTTCCACTTGTACAAAGATCGTGTGATATTTGAGCGGAGGCGTCGACTGATAGCCGATTTGATTCAAATCGGAGGAGAAGGTCCCCGTACGGGCGAAGAAATCATTCTCAAGCCTCTTCACCTCGGCCAAGGCAATTTCCGCTTCGGTCTTCTTAGCTCGTTCGACGTACTGGGGAAACAGAATGGCGGCGGTCGCCGCGAGAATGGACACAATCGCCACTGCAACCATGAGTTCAGTGAGTGTGAAGGCCTGAGTTTGTCGGTAATAGCCACCGGCCATCATGCTGGGAAGACTACCAGTGGAAAGCGGACCCGGCCATAAATTCCATGAAATCTACGGTTCTTCCTCACATTTTTTACAGTTCAGCATCTCTCCAAGGTGTTGGTTGCGGCCGGCTTCGGTCAATACCCATGGCCGGTTGGTCATCGGCGGTTGGTGACGCACGTGCTGCCCGTGGCCGCAGGCCAGATCGGCCACCCAATCGCCATGTTCGTCCTGGTGATAGGCAATGATCGGCTGCTTCATGATGCGTACAGCGAGGATGGCATCGCTCGCCAGTCATAACGGTTGAAATGGCCGTTCTGACCGCACGACTGCCGGGAGAAAAACCCAATGGCCTGAGGCATCGATATCGAATGCCCCGACGAACAGCAAACCTATTTCAAGTGAGCGAAACTCCATGAGTTCAATCAGGCAAGTCTGGGGGTCGAAACGGCGCGCGTCGAACTGTCCGATCACATAGAGCCGGTCCTTGGTTCCTCGATAGACATTGCGCCGGCTGACGCCCCCCGTGTCAGGAAACAGATCACTCGCAGCCGAACACCCGTTGGGCATCGTGACGGTGAACTTCAGATTGAATCGAGCCAGAAACGGATGCGTGGCCACTCGCGTCATGGTAACGCGCAGACCGGGAGGTGTGATCTCCGTCACCGCGGACACCGGCACATCGCTATTACAGCCAGAACCCGCCGCTAGAGCCGCGAACAAGGCGCCGGCCCGCCATCCGCTTGTCACTTGGCCGAAGGAATCTTTGGAGCAGCTCCGATCGCATCAAGACCGCCCTGGGCGCAGGCATCGTCGAGATGCGCCCCAGGTGCGCCGCCGACACCGATGCCGCCCACCACATCGCCGCCGATTTCGATCGGCAACCCCCCGCCCAGGATCAGAATTTCAGGGTTCATGTCTCTCAAGGCCTGCAATGTCGGCATTTTTCCGATCAGTTCCGCCAACTCCGACGTCGGACGCCGCAAGCTTGCCGCGGTATAGGCTTTTTTTCTACTGCTCTCGACCGTATGAGGACCAGCTCCATCCGCTCGTCCCATGGCGCGCAGCACGCCGGCCCGGTCAACGACAGAGACGCTGACTCGATAGCCGTCCTTTTTGCATGCTTCCATGGCGGCCTGCACGGCTTTCGTCGCCATCGGCAGAGGCAACACGGCCTCCTTTGGCAGTTCATCGGCCTCTCCGCGAGTCGGAAATGCGAGGGCAGCGCCGATACACAATGCGATGATCGTTGTAAACGTCTTGCGACGAATCATGCGGACTCTCCTCTGTGACAAGTGGTTTGGATCCGGAGCGAGACTACGGAGCAGGAAAAGAACTGTCAAGAGGAGCGACGGGAGGTTTCAAGAGTGGGGAAACGCAATCGAAAACTGACCTAGCTCCACACGACGCGCTCCTGGTTCAGGAGATAATCGATGACTTCGATGCTATCGCGCATTTGGGTCTGTGCACGCTCGGACATCGGAATGACCGCGCCGCAAATTTTCCCCGGCTCGATGTCATCAAGGGAGGGAATACCTTCCGGCCCGCGTTTTTCCAGCTCCTGTTTGTAGCTTGCCACGCCTTTGACCCTCCCCTTGATATATGCAGCAATTCCTGCGCCAGCGATTCACGCTCTGTTGTTCTTCGTCATGTACTGTTAGCTTAGCACATGGTTAGACGACGGCTACTAGGGAACAGAAGCCGTTGAATAATCAAGTTGTTTATTGGAAGTTGAGCGGAGGAAGCGCACCAAGAAAGGGGAAGGAACCCACCCTCACGAGCGGAGTGTCCTCACGCAGGCGGAAGTCATCTTTGGCCGGATCGACAAAATAAGGGTCGCCGGTAATATCCGATTGGGCCTTGAGTTCCGGGGCCGGTTGATTGGGGTTTCCTACGCGGAGATAATCGCCTTCCGTGTTGTAGAACGCGTTATACGAGGTCGCAGCCCGGCTGGATGATGCGACCAGAAATCCAACCCGATTGAAGCCGACCACGTTGCCGGTGACTTGGCTTTGCGACTGGCCGAGAAATGCGGCCCCGCCTCCGTTTTTGACGAGCGTATTGCTCACGAGCACGGCCGTGGCGCGATCGTTCACGACGACGGCTTCAAAAAGACTCCTTGTAATGACGTTCCGCTCCAGCCGGACGTTTGATTTGCCAGCGACGTTCACGCCGTGGTCATTGTCATGGATGAAATTCCCGATGAGAACGGCCTGCGAATCGGCGAACTGTACGCCGGTCGTTTCGCTCCCCCCGATCGAGCAGTCTTCGATGCGGGCGTCTTCGACTTGTTGGCTGAATAACATGCCGTTGACCGTCAATCGCTTCAACAGCACGCCGCGGCCATTGAACAACCCGACGGCGTGTCCGCCATGCTCATTGATCGTCATGTCGCTGATTTCGATATTGCTGGCGCCGTACGGCCACTTTCCGACGTGCAGGACGCCGACCAAATCTTCACGGCCGACCAACGTGACCTTGTCCCGTCCCGCGCCGACAAGCCTCACGCGATCTTTGCTGTGAATCGTAACGTCCTGTTCATAGCGACCCGGTTTGAGGAACACCGTGTCGCCCTTCGCCGCCGCGTCCATGGCCTCCTGAATGGATCGAAAATCCCCGCTTCCGTCCAAGGCCACGACGATTGTCCTGGGATTCGACAATGCTCCGCTCTCCGCTCCCAGACCTGCGGTTGCCGCAAGACATGCAACGGCCAAACAGGCGATGAATCTTGCCGCTATCATGTGCACGTCATACAGGCGCATCCCGCCGGAAGTCAATCGGTCCGAAGGACATTCGCGCGATCCTCGTGCTATTCTTTGGCGCATGATCGTGGTGGGCCTGACGGGGGGTATCGCCTCGGGAAAAAGCACCGTAGCGCAGATGTTCAAACGCTTCGGCGCGGTCGTCATTGACGCCGACGGACTCGCCCGCGACGTCGTACGGCCGGGCAAGCCCGCATGGCGAGAGATCGTGCGCGTCTTTGGCGACGAGGTCCTCAATCGCAACGGGTCCATCAATCGTCATGCGCTCGGCCAGATTGTCTTCCACAACCGCCGAAAGCTTCGAAAACTCGAGCATATCATCCATCCGCGGGTGGCGAGGGAACAGCAGCGCCGCGCCAGCCGCATAGCCAGGCGCTCTCCTGATGCCGTCATCGTATACGAAGTGCCGCTGCTGTTTGAATCCGGCGCCCATAAGCGCGTAGACAAGACCATCGTCGTGACCGCCGACCGAGACACGCAAGTCGCCCGCTTGAAGCACCGGAACGGCATGAACAAAACGGAAGCGCTCCGGCGCATCAAGGCCCAAATGCCGCTGGCTGA
>DASUXH010000331.1:0-6262 GCA_036378015.1 Nitrospira sp.
GGAGATGAGTGGCAGCCGCTGAACACCGTTTCATACGGCGGAACTCTATCCGCCACGAGAGTAAATGCCCTCGGCCTGAAGGCCGATGACAGTCCTGAAGCGAAACTCGAGGGCTTTATCACGCAGGTGAGTGGGCCAGGAGCATTTGTGGTCAACAATCATCCGATACTCGTGTCGGCCGCTACGGTCTTCGAAGACGGTACGGTAAAAGAGCTTGTCCTCGGCACACATGTCCTTATTCATGGAACGCTGGCGCAGGGAGCGTTGGACGCTCAACTCGTGAGTTTCCAAGAAAACGTTCAGATCGAATCCAACGTCGAGTCTATCGAGCTTCAATCCGGCACGCTTACGATGACAGGTCTTCCCGGGGTGTTGATCGAAACAGAGACGCGAACCGCCGTTGAAACTGCAGGCAAGGCGACCCGTCTGGAGGTCCTCCGAACCGGCGACCACCTGAACATTCACGCGAAATTTCTTGATGGCAGACGAGTCGTGGCGACAGAACTGCAGCTGATGGCGCCTTCGAACGCGATTGTCCTTCATGCGCCCGTGCAATCCGTGGCTGATCCTCAGCTTCTATTGGCAAATATGGAAATCGATACGTCCACGATACCGGACCACGAATTCGTCGGGAGTTTTGGCCCAATCGGACGGAAGATATTTTTTGAGAAGGCATCCATAGGCCGAAAGATATGGGCGAAAGGAACGCTTACAGGCGGTGTCGAGACATGGAGCAGGGTCGGACTTAACGAGTAGAAGTCGTAAGGGGCAAGGTGGCAGCTCCTCTCAAAAAATGCTCCTGATCGATTAAACGCTGTAGCGGCTGACCTTGAAATTTACGCGAAGAAGGCGGTGTGAGAGTAAACAGCCCTTAGTTCAAGTAAGCCGAATGGGATGACGTGGGTATGGCGCATGTCAATTGGGCAATATGACGTGACTAAGTAGCGTTCCAATCATATCCTTGTTGGTGGACGGTTCAACAACGGAGATCAACGCATGGCAAGTTATAGGGAAGGCGAGCCGAAGCAGGCTAACGGCATTCCTGCACTCGATGATCTGATACCTGGCAAGGTGTGTGGCGCTGTCCTGCCTCTGTCCGTGTCTGCTCGAAGACAGTTGCGAGATCGTATAGAGGTGATTGAGTACCTCCTGCATCGAGAACGGGTTGTCTGCAATTAAAGGTTGTCAACCCACTGCTTTGAACTTGTGGAGGGGGCAGTGATGAGGAGAAGATGTGTCATCGTGAGACGGCGAACCAGGTGGACCCTTGACGAATGGAACCGAGGTTGGGACATAGCCATGTCGAGAATAGAGGGTGCTCCGACGGATATTAGAACCGAGTGTATTTTCCAGGATTGCCTGACAGTTCTCGACTGGGCATTTGCAAATGGCAACGGCAGGCGATTTGAGTTAGGGCTTAATGCGCTGATGGACTTCTGTGCCGACATGGTGAGTGAGGGCAACTGCAAGCAGTGGTGGAGCAAGGAACAAGCCCCGTAGCTCGATTCATTTCGCGTCCTGCCCTTACGTGGTTTAATAGTCTTAATAGTATTGTTGTTAAACTTGTGGGCTGAAGGGTTTTCCCATCGTGTTATTACAGAGTTGAGTCTGGTATCATGTTCTCTCTTCCCATGTTCTATCGTGTCAATGACAACTCCGAGTAGAATCAGTAACCTCGCCATTTATCATACCCTATAAGTCATCTTTCATCGCCTTGAGTTGACCCTTTGGAGACGCGAGACCTATAATCCCGCGGTTTGGTGCAACCCATTGGCATTTCAGCAATGATTAGATCTAGAGTCATCGGAACCGGTTCGTATCTTCCCGAACGAGTCATCACGAATCGGGAGGCCGCGGCTGCACTAGAAATTGACCCTGACACGATCAGCACCTTGACAGGGATAGATGAACGCCGATGGGCGGCCTCTGAGCAAGCTTCGTCAGATTTGGCAGTTCAGGCGGCTCGTGCGGCGCTGGATGCGGCAGGGCTCCAGGCGAGCGCAGTGGAAGCCATCCTGGTCTCGACGACTTCTCCGGACATGGCGTTTCCGTCGACCGCCTGTCATGTCCAGCGGAAGTTGGCCTGTGGGAATGTGCCGGCATTCGATGTTGCGGCATCTTGTTCCGGATTCTTGTATGGGCTTTCCATGGCTGATGCCATGATCCGAAGTGGCCAGATCAGAACGTGTCTCGTAGTGGCCGCCGAAGTCAAGTCGCGAACGCTCGACCCGCGAGACCTCGATACCGCCTTATTGTTCGGTGACGGCGCCGGCGCGGTCATCGTGCAGGCCGAGCAGGACAACAGTCAGCCCAGCCGTGGCCTGCTCGGAATCCGCCTTGCTGCAGATGGTGCGCGCCACGACCTCATTCGGATACGTGCCGGCGGATCCCGTTGGCCTTCAAGTCTAGAAAGCATCGAGGCTGGCGACCATTCCTTACGGATGCAAGGCGCGCCGTTGTTCCGTCTCGCAGTGAGGCGTCTCGAGCAGGCGGTGCGCGACCTCCTAAAAGAATTCGGCGTGGAACTATGCGATGTGGCGCAATTCGTTGTCCACCAGGCGAATGGAAGGATCCTCGCGCAACTGGCCACACGCCTGGCGGTGCCAGCAGACCGGATCTGTTCCGTGATTGCACGCTTCGGGAACACATCCTCTGCTTCCTTGCCGATCGCGCTGGACCATGTCGTGCGTGCCGGTAAGGTGAAACCGTATGATCTCATGGTATTGGGCAGCTTCGGCGGTGGATTGACCTGGGCCTCGGGGCTCATCCGGTGGTGAAAATCGTCACACCAGTCATCGGTGGCCTGATCCATACGTCCTACGAGATGAGCATTTGACGGACCGGCGGACCATCAAAAGAGAGGGACGATAATGTTCGGCCTGATACCAAGGGAAGAAGCCTTTTTTGAATTGTTCAAAAACGCGGCGCACAACATGATCGAAGGCAGCCGCTTACTGAAGGAAATGATGGAGCAATACCAACCTGCGTCCGAGCAGGCCAAGCGGATCAAGGAAGTGGAGCATGTGGGCGACGGAATCACGCACGACATCGCTCGGCGCCTCAATCAGACCTTCATTACCCCGATCGACCGCGAAGATATCCATGATCTGGCAAGCGCGTTGGACGACATCTTGGACGTGACGGAGGCGATCGCGGACCGCTTCGTGCTCTACAAGGTCACGAAGCCGACGGAACGAGCCGTCAAGCTGGCCGACCTGCTGTATCAGGCGTCGGTCGCCGTTGGAGCTGCCGTAGACCGGCTGGGCTTCGCGCACCCCGACATCAAAGAGTGCAGCGTACAGGTCAACAGTCTCGAAAACGAGGCCGACCGGATTTCCCGTGATGCCATTTCCGAGCTCTTCGACAAAGAGACCGATCCGATGGCGGTCATCAAGTGGAAAGAAATTTACGAGGGGTTCGAAACCGGAACCGACCGATGTGAAGACGTGGCTAACATTCTGGAACGCATCGCGCTGAAACACCATTAGCCGGATGTCGGAAATGACCGCCAGCGTTGTTCTCGCATCGCTGGACGGTCATTTTGAATATCCGGCAAGCCCGTGATGATGCTAAACCATAGCCGACGATGAGTACGGTTCGAATCAGTCAAGGGATTGTGTGTTCGTTTCCCACGATTTCTCAGCTGTTGTCCTTCATCCCTCACGCGGCGCAGGCAGTTGATGCCTGAGCTCACCGGCATGCTATTCCTGGTCGTTGTGCTTGCGCTCATGTTCGATTTTTCGAACGGATGGCACGACAGCGCCAACGCCGTGGCCACGGTCGTCTCAACCCGTGTGGTCAGTCCGTTCGCGGCCGTCATCGGCGCCGGTGTGCTGAACGTTGCCGGGGCGTTCATGTCTACGGCAGTCGCCAAGATGGTCGGGTCCGGGATTGTGGATCCGGCCAGCGTCACGCAACACATGGTGGCCGCGGCGCTGGCCGGTGCGATTTGCTGGAACCTCTTCACACTGCTGTTGGGATTACCGACCAGCTCATCGCATGCGCTTATCGGGGGCATGGTGGGGGCAGCGGTGACGCACGGAGGATGGGAGACCGTGAAATTGACCGGCTTACGCTCCGTCCTCGAAGCGATGGTGCTTTCGCCGTTCTTCGGTTTTGCGATGGGCCTGGCGTTGATGGTGCTGATCAGCTGGCTCTTTTTCCGCGTCACCCGCTCGGTGGCGACCCGTCTGTTCAAGCGGTTGCAACTGATCTCCGCCTGTTTCATGGCGTTTAGCCATGGTGCGAATGACGCACAAAAATCCATGGGCATCATTACGCTGGCGCTCCTCTCCGCCGGCCAAATTCCCTCCGCCGAGGTGCCGGCGTGGGTGATCGGTGCCTGTGCGCTGGCAATGGGATTGGGCACGGCCGCCGGCGGCTGGCGTATTGTGCGCACGCTGGGAATGAAGATTGTGAAACTTGAGCCGGTTCATGGCTTTGCGGCCGAAACAGGCGCCGCGACTGTTCTGATGTTCACGGCTCATATCGGACTACCCGTGAGCACGACCCACACGATCACCTCGTCCGTGATGGGGGTCGGCGCCATCAAACGGCTTTCAGCGGTCCGCTGGGGAGTGACGCGGCGAATTCTCTATGCGTGGCTGTTTACGCTGCCAGGTGCGGCGATGCTTTCGACGATCATCTATCTGATCATGTCGATGTTCGTCTAATCTCAGACTTCCAGCTCTGCGGGCAACCGGACGACGAAGCGGCTGCCGTTCGGGACATTGCCCTCCACCCGTATTTGCCCTCCATGACCCTCCACGATGTGCTTGACGATCGCCAGGCCGAGACCGGTGCCTCCGAGTTCCCGCGAGCGGGCCTTGTCCACGCGGTAAAACCGCTCGAAGACCCGGGGACGATCCTTTTCCGGGATGCCGATGCCGGTATCGGTGACGGTGAGTTCCACTCCATCGCGCAGTTCGTCCGCCGTCGGGCGGGCGGAAACTGGAAGCCTTCGCGCCGACACGGTGATCCGTCCTCCTTCCGGCGTGTACTTGATCGCATTGTCCAAGAGATTGGCGAGCACCTGCACGAGCCGTTCTTGATCGCCGCTGATAAGCGGCAGCTCTGCGTCGACCTGCGCTTTAAGCCGATGTTGCTTCTTGTCGGCGAGCGGCTTGATCATGGCAATCGTGCGGTCCACCACTGAACCGATATGCAGGGGCTCCTGTTTGAATTGGACCTGGCCTGATTCGATCTTTGAGAGTTGAAGCAGGTCTTCCAGAATTAAGTTGAGCCGGTCGCTTTGCTTCAAAATGATGTCCAGGAAGCGCACGCTGGTTTCGGGGTCGTCCTTGCCGCCGTCCAAAAGCGCCTCCACATAGCCCTTGATCGACGTCAATGGCGTGCGCAGCTCATGCGACACATTGGCGACGAAGTCTTTCCTGATGTTTTCCAGCCGACGAAGTTCTGTGATGTCATGAAACACGAGCACTGCACAGGCTTCATTGTCCTCTTCTCCTCCGGCCACGGAGGCTTCGACGTTGAGGCAGCGTCCGTTGGTGAGCACGATTTCGGCCTCCTGGCCGGCTCTGGCGGCCAGCACCCCGGAAACCAGCGCGTTCAATTTCTGGTGGGCGAAGACATCGGAAGAATGTCGTCCGCGCGCTTCAGCTCTCGTCACGCCGAACATACGTTCCCACGCGGGATTGACTTGAAGTATACGGCCTTTGGAATCCAACACCATGACGCCTTCCACCATCGAAGTGAGCATGGCCAGCAGCTGCGAGCGATCTTCGGACAGTTCTTCAACCTTGGACCGCAGTTCCTCCGTCATGTGATTCAAGGTGTGGGCCAGCAACCCGACCTCGTCACGGGCGGAGGTTTCGATGTGCATCGCGAGATTGCCTCCCGCGAGCTGCCGAGCCGCGGCTGCCATGTCGGAGAGAGGTTTGGTCAGACTTCTGGCCAGCCAGATGCTCAGGGCGACGGCAATCAGAAAGGCACTGCCAAAGGCCAAGGTAAGATTGCGTTTGAGTGTTGCCAGTTCCTGGTCGAGCGCCGTCATCGGTAGGCCGAGGCGCAGATAGAGCGTCGTCGATCGGTCTGGCCCGTCGAGTCGAATGGCCCTATATAACGTCCGCTCGCCGGTCGTATGGCTCGCGCGAAGGTCGGTGCCGGCGCCGGTGGCGATCGCCTGCTCGATTTCCGGCCTGGTGCGATGGTTCTCGACGCTGGCCAGATCGTCATCCCGCACCGCGCTGTCGGCGAGCACGCGGCCCGAGGCATCCACGAGTGTCACGCGCGCTCGTGCTCG
>DASUXH010000332.1:0-4248 GCA_036378015.1 Nitrospira sp.
GACTAGAGACGTGTCTGGACGGTCCAGAGAAGTGCCTATGAAGGAGACGCCTGCAGCAACCGACGGTGCAAGCGCTCGGCCCGCTCGCGCGCGACCTCGCGATGTTCAGCCAGAAATGTCACATGCCCCATCTTTCTACGCGGCCGGATCTCGCGCTTCCCATAGTCATGGAGGAACGCCTCAGGAAGCTCGAGCAGTCTTTGACATTCCGAGTCCTGCTTGATCGTCTCGATGTCCTTCCCGATGAGATTGACCATCGCGGCCGGACTTAGAAGTTGCACCTGCTCGGGGGCCAAGCCGCACACCGCTCTGACTTGTTGTTCGAACTGAGAAAGGTTACAGGCGTCAAGCGTGTAATGCCCTGAATTGTGGGGGCGTGGAGCCACCTCATTGATCAGGAGGATGTTATCCGGCAACAAAAACAATTCGAGACAGAACAAGCCGACGCCCTGCATGCGTTCAATGACGGCGCGGGCAAGCGTCTCAGCCCGTGCGAGCACGCCGGTGGGCACTCTCGCAGGAACCATCGTCGTGCGTAGAATACCTTGCTCGTGTTCATTTTCGACCAGAGGATACACAATCACCTCTCCGCCCGCCCCACGCGCGACCAGAATTGAGAGCTCCCGCTCGAAAGGGACGTAGGCTTCCACAATCCACTGCATCCCCGGTATTGCAGAAGCATGGACTGACGGAAGGATGCGCGATACCGCCGACGGCTCATCAATCTTCCATTGGCCTTTGCCGTCGTAGCCGGCCATCGCCGTCTTGCAAACGGCAGGACAGCCCACTGCTCGAATGACGTCGGACAGTTCATTCAGATCGGCGACGGGCGCAAATCGAGGGACGGGAAAGCCGTGGCCGGCAAGATAGCTCTTTTGAACGAGGCGATTCTGAATCGACCGGAGTACGGCGGCGGATGGCCGCACGGGTCTTCGAGTCTCGAGCTGTTCACAGAGCTGAGCCGGTACATTCTCCCATTCGTAGGTCACAGCGGAGACCGCCGAGGCGAACCGGCTCATGGTCTCCTGATGGGTAAAGGGGGCTGTAAACGAATGGGCCGCAAGCCGGTGGGCGGGAGCGTCCGCATCCGGATCCCACACGGCAACGCGATAGCCGTGCGTTGCAGCCGCACGCGTGAAGAGCGTGCCCAACTGGCCGCCACCAAGGACGCCGAGCACGGATCCGGGTTCGATCACGACCTGAGTCACGAGCGACGACGAGAAGCGGCCTGAGGTTCGCCGATGGTGCCCTTCGCTTCCGGCGACTGCAGCACAGTCCTGGTTTGAGCAGCGCGAAAGGCTTTGACGCGATCGGCAATCTCCGGATAGCGGCCAGCCAAAATCTGTGCGGCGAGCAGTCCGGCGTTTTCCGCGCCGCCGATTGCCACGGTTGCGACGGGAATCCCGCGGGGCATCTGGACGATCGACAGCAGGGAATCGAGTCCACGGAGATTTTCGGTGGGGATGGGAACCCCGATGACCGGGAGATGCGTTTTCGCGGCCAGCATGCCGGGCAAGTGGGCTGCTCCTCCGGCGCCGGCGATGATGACTTCAATTCCTCTGGGCGGCGCCTGCTCCGCATAGGCAAACAATCGATCGGGCGTTCTGTGGGCGGAGACGACCATCAGCTCATTGGCGATGCCCAACTCGGTCAGCACCGCCACGGCCTTTTCGAGAATCGGAAAATCAGATTTGCTTCCGCCGAGAACGCCGACGAGAGGATGGGAAGAAACGATCGATCTGAGCCGAGGATTGTGACGCTTTACTTTGCCCGCCACCTCACACACTCCCTTGATGTGAAAGGGCACTGGGGCCACACCTTAACGGCTCCGGCAAGGCCGGTCAAGCGCGCCATCGCCACAATACAGACGGTTTCTTCAAGAGAAATTGACCCGTTACGCCACTTTCCTCTATGATGAAGGCTCTACCGTTTGCCGCGTCCGAAGAGGCCTTGGTGGCACGTATAGGACAAAGCTTACGCCAAAAGGTCCGTCTCCTCATCCAGCAACCCACCGGCCTGGACGAGGTCGCGGTCGACGATCTGGCGACATCCAGCAAGCTGCGAGCCTGGGAAGCCGTCCAAATCCCCGAACGCCTTCGGTTTTCCTCCCGTCTCGCGATTAAACTCGTCCTTTTGTTTCTCCTGATCATTGCCTTTGTCCCCTGGACGCAGACGATCACTGTCAGCGGCCAATTGTCCGCCTATACCCCGTATGAGCGGCCGCAGGACATCGAATCGCAGATTACCGGCCGCATCAAAAAGTGGCATATCTTCGAAGGCGTGCGTGTCAAGCAAGGCGATCTGATCCTGGAACTGGACGACTACGATCCCAATTTCATGTCGCCCGATCTGCTCTCGCTGTTGGAACAGCGAAAACAGGCCTTGATCGATACCCGGCGGGCCGCGCTGGGACGCGCCGAACAATTGGACAAACGCATCAAGGAAATGCAGAACCTCGTCAAGGCCGCTGTGCCTTCGGCTCAGGCCAGAGTGGTTGAGGCGGAAAACAACGTCCGTGAGGCCTATCAAAAGGTGGAGGCGGCCAGGATCGCGGTTGCCACCGCTGAATTGAACGTCGACCGACACAAGCAACTGGCTGAGCAGGGCCTGGTTTCGCAACGTGAGCTTGAACTAACGATTCAAGCGGCCATCGCTTCGAAGGCCGATCTGAACGGTGCGCAGGCGCATCTCAAGGCGGCAGAACAAGGGATGAAGGCGTTGAGCTTCGGACGGGAGCAGGTCAGCGCCGAAGTGCTGCAACGTCTGTTGGATGCCGAAGCGGCCCGTGATGCATCAGTCGCCGAAGCCGCGAAGGCCACCGATCAGCTGGCCGATGTGTCGCTCCGCATGTCAAATGCCGAGCAGCGTCGCATGGCCAGCCGCATTATGGCCCCCATAGACGGCACCGTCGTCAAGATGGCCGAAACAGGCATCGGCGAGACGGTGCGGCCGGGAGACAAGCTGGTCAGAATTTCGCCGGCCAGCGCGGACAAGGCCATCGAAATGGTTGCCGACGGCATCGACGCGCCGCTCTTGAACGTCGGGCGCAAGGTCAAGATCCTGTTTTACGGCATTCCCGCCATTCCGTTGCCGGCCTGGCCCGAGCTGATGGCCGGCACCTATCAGGGCGTCACTAAAGTCATCGACCAGGTCGACGATGGCAAGGGCAATTTCCGCTTCTGGGTCGTTCCGGATCCCGAAGAAAAACCCTGGCCTCCTCAAGAGCATGTCCGCCAGGGGACCAAAGTCATGGGATGGGTCATCCTGAACCGTGTGCCGCTCTGGTACGAACTGTGGAGGCGTTTCAATCTCTTCCCGCCAGACTACCAAGAACGTCCTCCGAGCCTGATCGACACCATCTTGCCGAAGGCAGGACGAGGTGCGAAATAGGCTCTCGCCAATTGATTCTTGTCCCTCTTGCCTTTCGTTTGCTCATCGCCTTCTCAGGCGCTCGCGTGTCGCCATCATGAAAGGAGCGTGTCCCATGCCCCAACGATTTCTGCTTGTCGCTGGCCTGGTGTTGTGCTTCGGCCTTTTGGCTGGTCGTACGATTGCCGCCGAGCCCTCCAACAAGCGGGAGCTTCCCCCGATCCCGCTGAGCATCGATGAAATTCATGCGTGGATCGACCGCACCCACCCTCTCTTGAAGGGGGCTGGAACCGAAAAGGTGACGGCCCGCGGCAGAATGCTCAAAGCGTTGGGGGCGTTCGAGCCGACCGTCGTGAATGACACCGAGCTCGAGCGGTTTATCTCGAGCAGCGACCCGGGAAAAGGTACCCAGACCGGCGGCTTCAATGACACGCTAGTGGAAGCCCGGCATCCCTGGGGATTCAGGTACAGCGCGGGCATCAGGCAACCGATCGGGGACGCCAAGATCCCTGATCTCTCCATCAATAACGGCAATCAGCAGGTGCTCCTCGGCGGGTTTTTCCCGCTCTTACGCGGTCTGATGACGAATCCCGAAAATGCCGAATTGCAACGTTCGGAACTCGCCGACCCGCGCGCGGATGTGCGCATTGCCCAAACCAGACAGGACCTGTTTCTCGCCGCAGCGACGCAGTTCTGGGATTGGGTGGCGGCGGTAAAGTTTCTTGAAGTGCAGCGGCGCGCCGTCGGCATCGCGGAGGACCGCTTCCGCCAAGTCGAAGGCCGTGCCAAAGCCGGCGCAGTTGCTCCCCTCGACGTCGTAGAAGCCAATCAGGAAGTCCAGCGCCGGCGGGAAGTGGCGATCGCCTCGCAACGGTTCGT
>DASUXH010000333.1:0-5888 GCA_036378015.1 Nitrospira sp.
TTCTGATACGGTTTGATCATTTGCACGCGTGGGGTGTGGTTCATATGGTTGTTGATGCACCAGCGGATGCAGAGTCGCAAAAGTCCAAGGCAGCTGCGCCTTCATGTCATGGACAACACTTCTGGGTGCGATCCCATCGACGCGGCTGGTGGGAGCACGTTATCAGTTGGTTGGGATGGTACCCGTGGCGCTGTCGCCACTGTCGCAACCGGACATGGTTACCTCACATTTAGCTAGGCGAGAGAACTGCACCGGCGTTCTGCTTCGCTTTGCAAGGACGCATTCGTCACGAAGCTCAATGCAGCCGGCACGGCGCTCGTCTATTCAACCTACCTGGGCGGCAGTGGCATTGAACGAGGCACCGGCATCGCCGCGGACCAAGGGGATGCGGGTGCCGCTGAGACGCCTGCGTGAAGGTCCACACTGTGGCATCATGCGACAGTGCGGCGGAGACCTAGTGTAGTCTTAATCGCCAATCCTGTCCTGTCGACCCTGTATCTGCGGTTGATTTCATAAGGAATAAACCATTTCTCCATGCCGCAAACAACGGCATGTCCTTTGCGATTCAAAGCTTCAGAAGGGTATCTGTCATAAGGAGAAAGTATGACTGGCTTCCAATCTGACGATACGGTCTCTCCCATTCAAGACCCAATCTTCATGGCGAGATTGGAAACAATAGGACAGCTCGCCGGATCACTGACCGAACGCGTCGCCGTCGTGGACCGCCAGTACAACGTGCTGTATGCCAACGACACCAGCTCTTCCGACAAAATGCCAGGACATGCATCGACCCTAAAATGCTATCAAGCCTTCGCGCGTCGCACTGATCCATGCGATGTATGCCCATCAATCCAAGTCTTCGATGCGCGGGAGAGTGACGGCATCTCTTGTAAGGAGAGGACACCTTGCGGGATGAAGAGAGCCATTCCACTCCTCGATCAAGCTGGACGAGTCGCGTCCGTGCTCGTCGTTTTCGAGAGGCGCACGATGAGCACACTATCTTGTGTCCCGGTTCCTGAGGAAGCCGCTCTTCCTATGATCCGCGAACAGTTGGGTGACCTCATCGGGCGCAGTCCGGCCATGCAGCAGCTGTTCGATATGGTCAGTCTTGTGGCTGACAGTTCCGCCACGGTGCTGATTCAAGGGGAGAGCGGGACGGGAAAAGAACTGGTCGCCAAAACCATCCATCAGCTGAGTCACCGGCGGGAGAGGCCATTCGTGGTGATCGATTGTGGATCGTTGCCGGAGACTCTGTTGGAAAGCGAATTGTTCGGGCACGTGAAAGGCGCATTCACCGGAGCAGTGACGAATAAACCCGGGTTGTTCGAAGCGGCAAACGGTGGAACTATTTTCCTCGATGAGATCGCCGATACGACTCCCACTTTCCAGGCGAAGTTGCTACGCGTGTTGCAAGAAGGCGAAATCAAGCGGGTCGGTGGGAATCGTCCGATGAAGGTCGAAGTCCGTGTCATTTCAGCCACGAATAAGGATCTGGCCGAATTGGTGACGTTGAAGCGGTTCAGGCAGGATCTGTATTACCGCTTGGCCGTGCTTCCGCTTTCGGTTCCTCCACTGCGCGAACGGCGGGAAGACATTGCCCTGTTGGTTGAACACTTCGTTCAGCAGTCCTGTGCAAGGCACCGCCAGGCAACGCGGACGGTGTCCCCAGAGGTTCTGCACGCATTGATGGAAGCGCCGTGGCCGGGCAATGTGCGTGAACTTCAACACTGCATCGAGCGGGCGGTGGTCACGACGAATGGCGCCGTGTTGAGCTGCGCCAATGTTGTGGGATTGAAAACGGCCGCAGCCGATCTTCGTTCCGTGTCAAAAGACGCAGTGAAGCGAGCAGAAAAGGGACGCATCATTCAAGCGCTCAGGGCCAGTCATGGAAACCGAGCGCAGGCCGCCAGGAATCTGAAGATCAGCCGGGCAGGGTTGTACAACAAATTGCGCGAATACGAGTTGAGTTATTCCGATGCAAGAGAGGATTCGATGGGTCGATAATTCAGCGGGATTTCGAAGAGGCGTGGAGATAACGAGCGAAGTTTGAGATTCTTATACTCAACGATCCAGGCGCCGTCTTTTCGAGCAATGCGAAGGGGCAGGTGCAAGTCCTCCGCCCACCATTGATAATAAACCACCTCCCGTTGTCCTTCCCGAGCGGTGATCTGAAACACCGTCGTCGGATGGCCCTCCAGTACCTCGGTTCCGATCGTTTCCCGTCCAATTTCATGAGCCATCGATTGTTCAAGCGCGCTGGCCACGGATCCGTCGAAGGGTAGGGTGGCAAACTGCTTGGTCCTGGCCAGAAGCAACCATAGCAGGCCCTTATCCTTTCTCACGATCGTGACTTCGATGGAGCCCGGATCGTTGTGTTCGATTCTCCACATGTCGTCGCGATAATAGAGGTTTCCCCGATGGGTATGCCCGCCCGAGGTAGTGATTTGATCGGCGATAAACTGAACGCCATGGGCCGATGTGGTCATGACTGTGAGCGACATCCACAGCGTTAAGCAAAGTACCCATCCCATACTTCATTCTCACTTCCAATCCTCGAAACTGAACCTAGGTATTGCCCCATTACGCCTCATTTTCTTTATGGACCGTCTAAAGAATTGGACAGCGTAACCAATTGCTTTTGCTCATGCTGTTCTGATCGCCACGGTTTTCTGTCCAAGTTGCTGGAGCTTAACTTCTTGTGCACGCTCGAGCTTCCGGCAGGCCTGCACCTGCTAAGGCCTGCATTTCCTTGGATAATTCGTTATCTCGGTCGCACCTTCACTCAGCGGCACGCCCGTTGCGCTAGTAAGAGGCCGCTGGTGGAGGTGTGGGGTGATTAGGACCGGCCTCCGAATGACCCACTCCTTCGCAAGAAGGACCTTCACCAGCTCTTTTAAGGCCGTGAAGCACCGAGCTTGTTCTTGAGAATCGAGTCATGAACCCAACCAACCGCCGCCATGGCGGATATTGAGAAGGAGGCCGTGTATGAGGTCCTGTCATCAACCACAGCAGCGAAAGCGACCAAGCTACGTGTCGCTCACGATGCAAAGCGTGTTTTTGGCAAGCAGCTTGGTAGCGACGCCAGGGCTGTTTGCAGCCAGCCTAGAAAGTCCGTCGCATGAGGGCCATGCGACGCCTGTCGCCTTGCCCGGCTGGACGCAGGAGCTCAAAGGCCAGACGGTGGTGGAGAACGCCATCGAAGGCCGCGCCGGCAACGCGGAAAAGATGGAGATGCAGCATCATCGCCTGATGCAGAAGCTCGAGCAGCAGGCGCAGCAGGATGCGAAGGCGCAGCAGACGACTGGTGGCTTCAACGCCATGTCGATGATGCACCAATATATGGGTCAGGACGGCAGCAGCTGGCTGCTGATGAGCGATCCCAGCAAAGGTGAGCCGGTCCTGACTTCCGGGGGCAAGTGCCCGGCAGGCGTGCCGACGAAAAAGTACGACGTATCGATGATCAACATCGAAATCACGTTGAACCGCTGGCTCGATTTCTATCCCGGCTACATGTATGTGCTGACCGAGGATATCGACAAGGCGCGCGCCGAGGAAACCAAGAACAGGGAAGCGCGCGATAAGGAAGGCTGGGATCCCGGTTCGGTCTCGACGGGTCTGCAGGGCGACGTCATTCAACCGCTGGTCCTTCGCGCCAATCAGGGCGACTGCGTCAAGATGACGCTTCGCAATCAGATGGAAACCGAAGACGGCAGCCTGTTCATCCAAGCGTCAAGCATGATCGTCGGCGCCACGGGCAAACCGGCGACGACCACCAATCCGGACTCGATCGTGGCGCCAGGCAAGTCACAAGAATTCGAATGGTACATTCATCCGCACATGCAGGAAGGCGTACGGCAATTTCACTCGTATAGCCATGACCGTGAATTGACAGTAATGGGTCTCTTCGGCGCGTTCATCGTGGAACCGAAGGGATCGAAGTATTTCGACTCGCTGGGGAGCGGGCCCGACAGAGAGGTCAAGACCGGTTGGCAAGTGAACATCGACAATGGCTCCGGTCCAGACTTCCGGGAGTTCGTGCTCTTCTATCATGAGGTCGGCGACGAAGCCTTCCGTCCATTGAATAAGAAAGGCGACTTCCTCCCACAGCGTGATCCATTGACCGACGCCTATCGTCCAGCCGGCCGTGCGATCAATTATCGCAGCGAGCCGTTCGGGGTCGATCAGATGCACCTGCAGCACGAGTATTTCGGGTTCGAGGACGAATCGCTGGCGTACAGCGCGTACACGTTCGGCGATGTGCCCACCACGATTGCACGCGGGTATCTGGGCGAGCCGGTGAAATGGCGCCTCGTGCACGGAGGCTCCGAAGTGTTCCACTCCCATCATCCGCACAGCGGATCAATCCGTTGGCAGCGGAGCCCCGGCACCGAGCCGAATAATCTGTGGGCCATGGGTCAGGACGGTCCAGTGAAGTATCCGATCGTCCGGACAAAGTCCGATCGTGTCGACGTTGAAGTCATCGGTCCGTCTGAAGCCTTGGATCTGGAGCCCGAATGCGGCGGCGGAGGATGCCAGCACCTGGCGGGCGAATTCCTCTATCACTGCCATGTCGCGCACCATTACGTGGCGGGCATGTGGGGCTACGGCCGGTTCTACAACACGCTCCAAGCCGGCGCGAGTCACACCGACACGATGCCCGATCTGCAGGAATTGCCGGATCGCAAAGGCCGCATGAAGCTCGGCGTGTCTTCCGACAAGTTGATCGGGACGACTGTCGACTGGTTTGGGAAGTCGTTCAAGATCGTAGATAAAGGTCAGAAGACCAACTGGAAGTCTGATCCGGCTATTGTGAACATCAGGGATTGGGTTGAGATGTTCGTGCCAGCTCAAGGTCAGCCGGGCCATACGAGTGACGAAAAGGGCCAGATCATGGCCTACGATGCGACGGTGTGGGACTGGAAATGGAACGGCAACGTGGCGGTGGGCGAGCGCGAAAGCACCGCGCAAAATCCGAAATACAAATGGGCAGCCAAGTGGGATGACAGCACCAGACCAGCCATTCTTTTTGACCCGACCACAGGGAAGATGGCATGGCCACTGTTCAAGCCACACTTCGGCAAGCGTGTGCCATTCTCTGCAAACCATAGCGGCGCACCTTGGTTGGAGCCGATTCACCAAGACGCGAACGGCGAGCGCACCTCTGAGCCGGCCAAGCCGGGCGAGCAGGGAAACTGGAGTCTCTGTCCCGTGAACGCCAATCAGAAGTTCTATAACATCCACTTTGTCCGGATGCCGATTACCCTGGCCAAGCAGCAGGGCAAAGAGCCGGCAATCGTGGACAAGGACGGTCTGATCTATGTGCTCCATGAAGAGGAGCGCTTGACGAGGGCCAACGACGATCTCAAGCTCCCAGCGGTCATCCGTGCCAACGTCTACGACTGTGTGGACTTGGTACTCACCAGCGAATGGAACGACGACGACTACACGAATTTCCAGTCGTCTAAGATCAACATCCATCCCCATTTCTTCCAGTTCGACACGGGGAATTCGGATGGTGTGATCTCCGGGTTCGAATATGAAATGTCAGTCCGACCCTTCACGATGTGGGGCAAGACCAAGAAACATGGATTGCCGGCACCAATGGTAGCCAAGATCGTTGGCGGCGCAAAGGCCGGCGTGAATGCCATCAAGATCCAAATGGCGCCTGGAGCCACGGCCTTCCACGTGAACACCGAAGTGATGGTCGGCCTGGATTGTTTGGAGAAGGGGAACGATCCGGCGGCGTCACTGCCGCGGGACAAGAGCTGTTCCGAAGTCGCCCGGATCAAGGAGATCAAGGGCGATCAGGTGACGTTCTTCAAGCCGCTCAAGCAGAATCATCCTGCGGGCGATCTCGTGTCCCCGGAGTTCGTGCGCTATCGGTGGTG
>DASUXH010000334.1:0-2358 GCA_036378015.1 Nitrospira sp.
TGGCTTTTGCTCATGATGACGCCTGCAGAGGCGGCATCCTCAAAGAACAAATCTAAGGGCTTGTCGCCGGCTGCATCCGTCGCGTTGCAGTACGCGGAAGCGCTCTCGAAAGGCGACGCCGCCAAGGCGGCTACCCTGGATTTCGCATGTCAGTACCGGCTCGTCGCTGCCAAGCAACAGAATGCCGCTTCTCCGCCGTCTGATACTTCGCCCGAGGCCTGTTGGCAGGGCATCAAAGCGGCTGATGCGCCGGCCCTCGCCCGGGTGGATGGAGGGATGGAGATCCTCTGGCCGACCAATGGCGCGTTGCCTTTTTTCCGCGACGACTTGGATCAGTATCCTGCATCTGCCTTCGTCATGGATGCGATCGGCCTGTCGCCTCCCGGCAGCGGCCTTCACCTTGCCACAGTCTCGACGAGGCCATTGCCGAATGCCTCCTTCCCCATGCGCCGCCAAGCACCTCTTGCCTCGGTACCGACCACCTTGGTGACGCTCAATGTGGCCTATCAGGATCCGCTGACGGCGCCTATCACGAAAGCGCCCGGCAGCTATAAATGGACCAATACGGTGAAGCCGGCGCGCCGGGCGGTGAAGAGTCTGAACACGCAATGGGTCGTGCTGTCCGGTCTGAAGAAGCATGGATTCTCGGTCGATTCTGCGGTCGTCAACCTCCTCGTGAACGACGGGGCACCGGTCGACGGAGTTCCACAGGAAATCGTCCCCTTCGTGACGGAATTCAGCAAGGCGCTCGCAGGCTCCGTCGTGTGGTGGGGTCCCGAAGATGCGCCGGGATTGCTGGTCGCCTCGGCCGCCCGTGCCGCGGCCTTTCCGGGCTTGCGGGATCGTGTTGGCCTGCTGAATCGCGTGCTGATCATCGATCCAAATCAACCGGAAGCCTTGACTGTTTTGACAAAGGATCTCTACGCCGCGATCCTGCGCGAGGCGGTGCAAGCGCACAAGTTGAGCGTCAAGGACCCGGCGCTGGCGATCGCGGTCAACGAGCAGTATTGGAACGTGTATGCGCAAGGAGAGCGGTTGGACCTTTCTCTCGACATGGAGATGGGAGGGTTGGAACAGCCGACGACGGCCGATTACCTGTATCGCCTCCTTCCCGCGCTGCGCACGCTGGCGCAGGTCCGTCCCGAGCAGCTCGATAATCGCTTCAGGTGGGGAGTGGCGCTCCGCTGGAATCTCGATCAAGATCTTTCCATCGAAGTGCACGAGCAGTTGGTCAAAGACGTGCCGGCCGAGCGCAAGAGCGCCAAAGCCGAAGCTCTCTTGCAATTGGCCTGGTCGCGCATCAACAAGGTCGCCTGGAACCGGAACCTTGACGACAAAGACGTCCGCGCGGCGTATCGAGACGCCGATCAAGCGGGCGCCTTCGCCGAAATTCCTCTCGACAAGTTCATCGCCGAATACACAAAGGCGTACAGCCTGCTGTTCACGCCGAACCGGGACAATGGCGCCATTCTTCAGCGCCTGACGGAAGCCAAACGGTGGTTCGGCGAGGTGCCGGGGAGCAACCAGCAGATTTGGGACTTCTTCATCGGGGCGGACTCGCTGAAATCCGTGCTGGACGCCGATCCGATCTTCCAACCGCTGCTGGCCTCGGGAGCGTCGAACAAGGGATGACGAGCGCTGCTCAGCCATGGTCCGGTTGAGCCGAAATCCCCGCGATCTCAGCTTTCCCTCCCTCGAGCACGCGACGCCCGAAGGACTTCTTGCCATCGGCGGCGACCTCCAGTCCGAGCGCTTGCTCGAAGCCTATCGTCATGGAATCTTTCCCTGGTACAGCGAAGGCCAGCCGATTCTCTGGTGGTCTCCGGATCCCCGGACCGTGCTCTTCCCCGACCGTCTCCACATCTCCAGGAGCCTCAAGCGCAGTCTTCGTCCCGGGCAGTTCACGGTCACGCTGGACAGATGTTTCGAGACGATCGTCCGGCAGTGCGCCGGGCCGCGGCCGCAATACCCAGAAGGAGGAACATGGATCACGCCGGCCATGATCGAGGCCTATACGACACTCCATCAGAAAGGGTATGCCCACTCGGTCGAAGTCTGGCAGGGCGATCAGTTGGTCGGCGGTCTGTACGGTGTGGCCATCGGCGCCGCTTTTTTCGCCGAATCGATGTTCACGAAAGTGGACGACGCATCGAAAGTCGCGCTAGTGTCCCTCGTCCGTCACCTGCACGCATGGAATTTCCGAATCATCGACTGCCAACAATCCTCACCGCACGTGCTGCGACTGGGGGCCGAAGAAATCCCACGCAGCGTCTATGTAGAGGACGTCGCGGCCGCAGTCGCTCTTCCAGGCCGCTCGGGGCGGTGGGAGATCAATCAGAAGTGAACATCTTCTTGTCA
>DASUXH010000335.1:0-6579 GCA_036378015.1 Nitrospira sp.
GCTGGCCAAGGACGGCTTCGCTTCGCTGATCCCCATAGCTGCGGCCGATGCGACGACACCGGAAGAGAATCTTGCCCGTTACCGCGCTCGTCAGAAGAGGTAGATGACATCGAGGGAGAGCGTCGGCTGGTAGCTCGTCGCCCGGTCGCCAAGCTGGAAGACATTCTGGTTGGATTTGTCATAGCGATATTCGAGACGCGTTATGAGTGATTTGAACGGCTTGTATTGCACCGTGCCTGTCACTTCCCACAAAGTCTGTGCGATCGGTGGGGCCTGTGCTTCCGAAGTCGCCCCAAAACAGACATTGGCCTTTGGCGAGTAGCTTGTCGTGCCCTGACAGGCCACATATCCTCCCGCGTCTTCGAAGATCTCTGCCCGTACCCGCAAGCCCCACTGATCGGTAAAGTCGTGAATCAGATACGCAGCCACTCCGTCCCAACGGGCGTTGCGTCCGGCGCTGATCGTACTGCTGTTGGATTGGTTGGCGTAATAGGACTCGATGACCGCTGACGTGTGATCGCTGACCTGAAAGCTGACAAATCCTCCGGTCAAGAACTGAGTCCCTCCGGGCGTACCCGACGGACCGCTTCTCGGGCCGGCCAATCCATAGAGCGTGAGTTTCACCCTCTCGGTCGGCGAGAGGGCCAACGCATATTCAACGAGCGGATTGAAATCCGTGTCTGCTCGCGCCGAGTTGATGTAGGCAATCGCGCCAACCGACAACGACACCTGCTTGGTGAACGCATAGGAAGCGCGGAGGCCGCGGGTGGTGAACGGTTGTCCCAATCCGAAGAGCCACGACCGCGAATAGTTCGCGTTATACGGACTTTCGACGACCTCGTAGCCGACGAGACTATTGATCTGGCCGGCCTGGATGTTGAGCCCGCTCCCAACCGGCGCCATGTACTGGACGTAGAATTCCTGGAAATCCGCCCAAGTGCTTATATTGAAGCCGCCGATGAAGTCGGAATCGCGGCCTACGTTAAATTTGACGCGAAACCCAAGGCGATCCCATCCAGAGCCGTCGGTTTTCGCCTCGCGTTCCAGCACTGCCTGCGCCAGATTCGGCCGGAATTGATTAGAGTTGACGTCGAAAATACGAAGTTCGTTGATGCGGTTCGAGGGATTGTTGAAATTTTGGGTATAGGAGCCCTCGAGGTACCCGTAGAAACGCAGGCGGAGCCCTTCCGAGAGCAACCGTTTCTCGACCGCCTGTTCCGCGGCTTTGAATCTGAGCGCGGTGTGCTCGACCGAACCAGGCTGCTCCTCGGCGTTTGCATCGGCCGGCCAGCACAACAAAACCATCAAAAACAAACCAAAGAGAATTAGTCTCGAAGGAACTGGATGGAGGCTATTCGAGGGGCCGCAGAACACATCCGTGTCTTACCCTATTACAACTCGAGGGGCAAGAAATTGATTGCCAGTGGTCGCTGTCGGCGGAGAAGAATCGATTGCCTCGCGGTTTGGGGCGCAGGCGAGAAAAACAGCTACGCCCCATCAAACAAGAACAGGCCTATTACTTATGCAGTTTTGTGAACTTCGTGCCTTCGAACGACAGGTTATACATCAACCCCTTCTGACCGAGGACGAACGCCACGATCGGATCTTTCATATTGTTCGTATCGATCGTCCCGCCGGCTCCCAATGTCACGAGAGAAACGGAGCCATCGACCCCCGCCTTCCAGCCCTCCCCTTCTCGGAAGCGTGTCAGAGCGCCCTCGTCCAGAAACACGAGGTAGACGGTCTTGATTTCCCCGCCGAGTTGCAATCCAAAGGAACCCTGGAACATATTGTAATAGTCCGCTGTCTTGCCTGCGATGCGGAGGGCACCCTCTCCGTACTCTCCTCCGAAACCAGCCCCTCCCTTGAGGACTCTCGGAAAGACCAGTATGCCTTTGCTGCTGTCGAGGAAATTCTTTCCGCCTTTCACTTCCTTTGCGAATTTCTCGATGGCATCGTCCGCACCGGCGTCGATCTCCCTGCCTGAAGCGGCCGAGGCAGGCCCGCAGAGCCAGCCGGTTAACATCATGATTGATCCCGCAACCACCGCAACGAACCGCAGGCCGCCAAAGACTCGTCTCGTCATGATCATCGCTCCTTCTTGAAAAGCCGGGAGTTCGAGCCCGCCGGCTCAGTGAATGTTAGTAGTCGTGTTGGGCGGGAGACTCTACGTGAATTCCGAAGGTGGCGTAACTGTTAAAAGTTACAGTCGTAGGCGGTCATTGCCCATGCTTTCAAGGTGTTTCATAGACTGATTTGACAACACATAATTGGGGTTTGCTGCCGAAGCCATATAAAGGATGGAGGTTAGAGGCTAACGTGACGGGTCTGTGATGCCGTCGGCGCCGCATGCTCGGAGAGTTGCGTGCGTCCGCGCTGCTGTTGAACACGCTGTTCCTCGAGCAGCGTGTAGGCGACATAGTACTTATAGATGTTGGAAATATACGTTACGGTTTCTTCACCAATCCGCAGCCCGGCGATGATTTCGACGTTGTTGAACCAGACATAGGGATTCAGCCCGCGTTTTTCTGCCTCCTTTTGAAGCTTCAGCACCCTGCTGGGCCCCGCGTTGTAGGCCGCAAACGAAAACAGAATTTTGTTTCGGGCGTCCATCGGCTGCTCCGCGAAAAATTGATTGCGCATATAATTCATGTACTTGACTCCGGCGTGAATATTCGGCTCCAATTTTTTTATGTCGCCGGTGGCCATTTCCTCTCCAGTCGCAGGCATGATCTGCATTACTCCGATCGCGCCAACATGGCTGACGGCATTCTGATCCAGCAGTGATTCTTGATATCCCTGCGCCATCATCAACAAGTAGTCCATGTCATACTGGGCGCCGTACTTGCGGAAGAACGCAACGGTCGCATTGAACTTCTTGATCTCACCGGCCGATGTCGCAGGTTTGACGATACGCGGACTGCCCGTGTATTTTTTGATGAGGGCATTCCCGAACTCCGATTTTTGCCCGTACGCCTTGGCGAATCCGGCAATCTCCGCCTGCAATTTGGGACTACCCTTGCGGATCATCCAAGCAATATCGCCTCCCTTGTTTACGACTACCCCTCTATGCGGCTTCAGCTTCTTGAACACCTGTGCCCACAATAACGCCTGGTAACGATCCACAACCACGATGCCGACCAAGCCGGCGTTCACCATCTCAAGGAGATCGTCGTCCTGCAAATCTTCCGGGGCGGGCTTGAGCGTGACCGGCGGCTTTTCCTCACTCTTGAAACGCTCGTTGAGAGTTTCGAGATGCGTCCAGTAGCTTGACGATTTACGAACAAACACTTCCTTACCTGAGAGGTCGTCCACCGAGGCCAGCTCGGGTGAGTTTGGTCCTGTCACCGCGATCTCTTTCACGCCGCGGAAAAACGGCGCCCCGAAATCGACTTGTTCGAGACGTTCCGGCGTCACCGTCAAGATGCCGGCCGCGATGTCTCCTCGTCCGTCCAACAGCCTCGGGATGAGCTGGTCGCGTGACGTCGGGATAAAGACCACATGAATGCGGATATGCTTGCCTTGGGTCTTGTAATGCTCGTTGATTTCGTTCTCGAACGCCTTGAACAGTTCGTATTCGGCGCCTGTCTGCCGAAGCCCGAGCAGCCAGTACGAAGTACGGGATGGCGCCACGAGCACGCGAATCACGCGGCGCTGAATCATGCCGTCGAGGTCGCCCTTCCAGGGCATCAAGACGGAAGCCTCCGCCATCAGCTCCTGTTTGTCCAAGGATGCTTGGTTATCGGCGATGGCCGGCGGCGGCAGGAGCAAGCAGAGAAAGGCGAGGTTCACGAGAAAACGTTTCATACCGTTCTCCCTGTGCAGTGACTCCGGCAGTGTAGACATAACCCCCGGTTCAGGTCAAACACCGGAAGGTGGAAACCTCCATGCCATACGCGCACTGTTCTTGGTGTCTAAGTGTTTCACGTAGATGGAATTTGGCCCTTCCCCAAGGTAACGCCACACTGTCTGAGGATTTCTGATACCTTATGGGCCGATAGCGGCCGCATCTGCACGCGGCAGATGAATGGAAGCTGCCTCAAGGTGTACCTCTGGTCGCGTGGCTACCTTGGACCAACCTGTGCGAGCATCGGTTACTCTGTGCAGCGTTTTCCTTATGCTCCTCCCACTCGCCACAGGTGGCTTGGCTGGAGAGGTGCCAGCGCACGAGGAACCGGGAGTTGGCCCCACCGAGACAGCGGGTACACAAAAACCGACCGCCGAGCCGGCCTCGACACTGTGGCACTACGGCGCGTATCTGGATCTGAGCTATCCGATCGACTTTAATTTTCCCGACAATCGTCGCTGGCGCAGCAAAGTCACGACACAGCGTGTGAATGAGCTAACCCCGAACATGATCCTGGGGTATGTCCGAAAGGATGTAGACGAATCATCCCGCTGGGGGATGGAGTTCGGAGTCCAGGGAGGGTACGACGTCACAGGACAGGTTCCCAATGCCAATCTCAGGCATGGCCAGCCTTATTCGGATTCTGATACGTTCAGCCACTTTTCCCGGGCCAACGTCTCGTATCTGGCTCCCGTCGGGACCGGCCTCAAACTCACCGCCGGTCTATTTAATAGCTTTATCGGTTACGAGTCCTTCTATGCCAAAGACAATTTCAACTACACGCGGAGCTACCTTCCGGACTATTCGCCGTACTTCATGTTCGGAGTCTCGGCTGAGTATCAGATTAGTCAGAGAGTGACGGGCGCCTTCTATGTCATCAATCGCTACAGTTTCCTCTCCCATCCCAATGACCTGCCGAGCTATGGCATGCAGCTTCGATGGAAGGCCTCTCCATCCATTACTCTCGTACAAAACCTTTACTATGGACCGGATCAGTCGAACACCGATCTCCGGTATTGGCGGTTCTTTTCGGACAGCAGCATCGAATGGACACAGGATAAGCTCACCATTGCCTTGGTCTATGACATTGGGACGGAGCGCGCGATACCGGAGGCCGGTGGCTATCAGAGTTTTTGGACCGGCAGCGCGATCTATACCCAGTGGCAGTTTACGAAGGCCTGGGCGCTGGCAGTCCGGCCTGAGCTGTACTACGACCCGGACGGCACGATGACGGGGGCACGCCAATTCATCAAGGCCGTCACGACCACACTCGAATACAAGGTACCGATCGGAGCCACCGTCACCAGATGGCGATTGGAATACCGGTATGATGACTCGACAGGCTCACAAGGAGGGTTCTTCAGAGACGGAGACACCAGCTCAGGTGTGCCGGCTCTCGTACAAGCCCAGCACCTGCTGATCGCCGCAATCCTGTGGAACTATGACTCTCCGTAGTTGCTAGGTTTTGCCAATAATGGTCGCTTCTGCTGCATAGCTGCCACTCGACTCCATCACCGATAGCCCCGAGTTCGCGTCCGCTAGAGCTGCTAGGTTCAGACGCCTGTACAGAGAACGGAAAGCGGATTCTACTTTGTGGAAATGCGAGCTTTTGGCAGAATATCACCATGCCACTAATCCTCCTTTTGATCGCGATCATGACCGGCTGCGGCTATGGAAGCCATCTGACAGACGTGCAGCAGCGCGCGCCGCAGGTGACCGTCGTTCCGGGGGCCTATCTGTCACTGTCCCGGTGTATATTCGAGGAGCTGGAAAAGCAGGCGGCGCCGGAACAGCCGATCGTCTACCAATGGCGTGAAGAACCGAACGCGGCGCGGCTCGTCGCCTACACGCCGGGGATGAACTACTACGTACTGGTCGCGAAGCCGACAATCAGCGCTGACTTCGAGCTCCGCTTCACGCCGGCGGATCCCACCATGACGCGGCTCGAGTTTCGCGGCACCGCTGAGGAGCTCTATAGCGGACTTGTCCAACCCGCGATCGACGCCTGCAACAAGGGGAGCGCCCTCCATAAGGGAGCGGCAGCCATCACTGGATCCATCACCCTTCCACCTCTTCTCGAAACCGCCTCCTAAGCGCTTGCCCTCGGCTTAAGACTCCCGTTGAAAACTGGTCCTAAGATTCTCCGTAGGCTTTTACCACTGTCACTTTTGACAGTATCTATATATCCTGGATTCGCGTAGAATCCCCCACCTGTTAACCCTTGGCCATAGACATCTAGCGGGAATGTGGGTTGATGTAAAACCTGTCGTCGAAGGAACAAGATTCACCAAGAAGGATAAAACAAAGCCGCAACCTGGGAGCCCGTTTCGATTTGTTATCAACCACAAGGAGGTAAGTATGCAACAAAGGACATTTATTCTTGCCGGTGCTGGAGCTCTCCTCTTGCTTGCATCGGGCTCCTATGCAGCAGACCCGGCGAGTACTGCCCCGGCGGTGACCAGCCCCGAACAAATCTACTTGATCCGGGACAATCCTTTTTTCAATCTGCACATTGAAAAAGCGGTCAACCATGCCCGTGAGGCTGAAATTGCAGGCAACATGGGAGAGTCTGAAGTGTTATTGGAACATACCAAGATGTCGCTGATGCAAGCGCGGGAGGCACAGCGTGCGGGCAATGTGCCTGGCTTGAATGAAGGCATTGCCAACTTGAAAAAAGCGTTGAGTCCCTCTACAGGGTCGCCGCAAGCCTCAACGCAGCCTTCCTCAGCTGA
>DASUXH010000336.1:0-2881 GCA_036378015.1 Nitrospira sp.
ACCTCAAGCGGGACTGGAGCGGGTTCGTGAATGCCGTGTTGCGCGCGCTCATACGTGAATCGAGTCCACCATGGCCTTCGGTCGAGAAGGATGCGGCTCAAGCACTTGCCGTCCGGCATTCTGTCCCGGAGTGGCTGTGCCGTCGTTGGCTCGACCGCTGGGGACTAGATCGCGCACAGACGGCCTGCGAGGAGACGAGCGGCATTCCACCGCTGACTCTTCGCATCAACCGACTCCAAATCAGCCGCGATGAATTTCTCAGCCGGTTGCATGAGGCAGGATTGAAAGCCAAAGCCGCGCGCATCAGTCCGGTTGGTGTGACCCTCGAAGAGGGAGTATCCATTCCAATTCTCCCGGGCTTCGCGGGCGGTCAGTTCTATGTCGAAGATGAGGCGGCCCAGTTGATTCCACTTCTCCTCGCCGTGCAGCCGGGCGAGGTGGTGCTCGATACGTGTGCGGCGCCGGGAGGGAAGACCACACATCTGGCAGAACTCATGAAAGACACCGGGCAGATCTATGCGATGGATCGAAGCCAGGCGCGGCTGGAATTGTTGGATGCCAACCGCCGACGACTGCGACACATGAGTATTGTGCCGATTGTCGGCGACGTTCGAGATCCGAAAGCCCTCTCTCGTGTTGTGGGGCGACACCGCCTTGCGAAGTTCGATCGGATTCTCATCGACGCACCCTGCAGCGGCCTCGGCGTCTTGCGTCGGCACCCGGACGCGAAATGGCGGAAGAGCAGCGAGCAGTTCGAACGTCATCACGCGCTGCAAATTCAAATTCTCGAGTCGTCGGCTCTGTGCTTGCGGCCCGGCGGGGTGCTGGTCTATAGTACGTGTTCGACTGAAGCAGAAGAAAACGAAGGCGTCATCGATCAATTCTTGCGATCCCATGCTGACTTCCAGCGCGAGTCCGTGGAGCCTTGGCTGCCCGAAGGAGGCGAGGAGTTTCTGACCGAGCATGGAGACCTTTCCACCGCGGGAAACCGGGATTCGATGGATGCGTTCTATGCCGCCCGTCTGAAAAAGGTCTGCTCATGACAAAAACGACCCTCATTGCTCCCTCGATCCTTTCCGCGGATTTTGCCCATTTGGCCGAGGAAGTGGCCGCCGTAGAACGGGGCGGAGCCGATTTGCTGCATGTCGACGTCATGGACGGGCATTTTGTGCCGAACTTGACCGTCGGCCCCCCGATCGTTGAATCATTGAAGAAGGTGACCAAGCTTCGGCTGGACGTTCATCTCATGATCACGAATGCCGACATGTTCGTCGCCGAGTTCGCTGACGCCGGCGCCGACTATTTGACCGTACACGTCGAAGCCTGTCCCCACCTGCATCGGACCGTGCAGTCCATCAAGGAGCGTGGTGTCAAGGCGGGGGTCACGCTGAACCCGGCGACCTCACTGCACACGGTTGAAGAGATTCTCCCCGACGTGGATCTCCTGCTTATCATGTCGGTGAACCCAGGCTTCGGCGGACAAACATTCATCGAGTCTTGTCTCAAGAAAATCGCTGCCGCCCGGCAGATGATCGATCGGAGCGGCAGTCATGCGCTTCTGGAAGTGGACGGCGGCGTGAAGGTCGACAATGCGGCGCGTATCCTGGCCGCTGGAGCAGACGTGCTGGTCGCAGGGTCAGCAATTTTTTGCGGCACCGACTATGCGGCAACCATTGCTGCGCTGCGGGCGGCGGGACAGCCGGTTTCCGCCCACCGGTAGGTTCTCGGGTGGATATTTCCTCCCTCATCGACAGTCTTCATCCTCTCGAAATCAAGGTGCTGACGGCCTTTGGGTCGAGCCATTCTGGTTCGGCTCTGACGACCGAGCATCTAGGCGCTGCTACGAGCCTGGAACCCTCACAGCTCAGCATGGCCATCGAGTGGCTTCTCGCGAAATCGTTGATCACCATCGACAAAGAAACCATAACTCCGATCGTCTCGATAACCCAGGTGGGTGAGCGGTACCATGCCAAGCAATCGCCGATCGAAGAGGTCTTCGCCGCGGCCAAGACGGCCGCGGGGACCGGACAGCGGTTGACGATCCAAGACCTGCAATCCAAGGATGGGCTCAATCCCTCCGATGTCAGCAAGGCCGTGGGCCGATTGAAAAAAGAAGGCGCGCTATTGATTGTGCAGGGGGGCTGCATCGAGTCGACCGGCCGTCCCAGCTCCACTGTCGAGCGCTTGAGGACACTGTTGGAACAGGTCCACGGAGGATCCCGCGAGTTGGAAGCTTTTTCCGATGGCGATAGGCAGATCATCCTGGACTATGCGGTGAAGAGGGGCAATGCCAATGAACCCTTCCGGGTCGATGACCGGGTGGCGCGATCCTTCAAGGTCGCATCAGCAGGCATGACAGCCGTCGAACATTTGGCTACGCAGGGCGTGGCGGAGGAAGTCTCCCAGCTCAGCCCTGAGTTGTTGAAGGACGGCAGCTGGCGAACCAAGCGCTTCAGGAAATACACGATCAGCCTTCGGGCGCCGCGGGCCGCGATCGGGAAGAAGCATCCGTACCGTGAATTTCTGGATACGGTGAAGACCAAGCTGGTCAGCATGGGCTTCCGGGAAATGCGCGGGTCACTGGTCGAGACTGAGTTCTGGAACATGGATGCGCTCTTCATGCCGCAGTTCCATCCGGCGCGCGACATCCATGATGTGTATTTCGTCAAACATCCGACTCACGCGACGCAGATCGCCGAGCCGTTTTTGACCAGAGTGGCAAGCGCTCATCGAACCGGGGGGACGACCGGTTCGACCGGCTGGCAATACGCCTTTGACGTCGAGCGGGCCAAGCGGCTCGTGTTGCGGAGCCAAGGCACGGCGGTCTCCGCGCGCACGTTGGCATCAAGACCGGCAGTGCCGGGGAAATACTTTTCCATCG
>DASUXH010000337.1:0-6924 GCA_036378015.1 Nitrospira sp.
GTCTTCGATCAGCAGAACCGTGATCATGCAGCATCTTCCACAAAAAATGCGCTTATGCCGGACAGAAAGAGGAACCCGGCCGCTAGAAGCCGTTCCGAAATCGATTATAACGAAGGGGGATTAGCCGAGAAGCAAAAAGTGGGAATCGGCAGGTGTGACAATACCCTTCACTGCCGACTGCGGCTGAGTCAGATCCTATTTTCCCGTCCCGGACGAAGTGGGCCAAGGTAAAGGCGACTTGACGCCTAGCCCGCGTGCAACGCTTCAGCGCGACGACGAACTTCTTCGGCCTTCTTGGACTGTCCGAGATTCTCATAGAGCGAAGCGATGTTTGTATGCAGGTGAGTCAGCAGCTGTCCGAGCTGCGCTTCCTGCGCGATGACATTCGCTTCCAGAGCGATCTTTTTCTCTTCGCTCCTCCGAAAGCGCTCTTCAAGCCGTTGAACGAGCTGGATCCATCCCTTCACCTTCCCGGAATCCAGGTCCGGTGTCGTCGGCAACGCTTCGCCGCGTTCAAGAGATTTTTCGGTCTGGTTCATCCAATTGATGAAGACGAGAAAGTCTCCCAGGGTGATTTTGAGGGCCGATGAGGCGCCTTCTTCCTCAATGACAAGATCTTCCATGTTGACTCCTTTGAGCAATAAGGACGATGAATTTTGAGGTGGTGGATCCTTGGCCAATAACCAGATGTCATCAGACATCAGCCTGGCTCCATGCAGGCCAGCTCCTTTCAAGCGTTGTTAAAGGGTTTCGATCGATGAGCGGATACAGGTGCAGGCGTTTCATCACGCGCGGCAATTGTGGATTGAAAGAGTAATACTGCGTTCGCGGTTCCAAAGTCAACAATTCAGCGCGAGACGTGGAAAATTTAGGCAGTCCCGACAGGTAGATGAGAGGAGTGGGATTAGAGGTTCTCAGCCATGAGGGGTACGGGGGGGTACATAGATCCCGTAGGGATGACCTTCCGGTCCGATAGCCGCTTCACAAGCGTAGCCGGGCTCGAACGGCCAGAGCAAAGACCGACCGAACGTGGTGCCGCGGACATGGATATAGCGGAATGTCACGCCCCGCCGGGCGGCTTCCTCCTGCATCGTACTAAGGCAGCCTTCGTAGGTATACGAGCGGCGTCCGACCATAATCTCATCGCCGGTTTGGGTGTGAAACATCGCATAAGGTTCCGCGCAGCCACCAGCAATCAGGCTTAGAAGACATATCAGCAGCCGATTCATGACAATCGATCTCCGGAATGAAGAGGCCTTACTAGAAGTGTAGCATTCGCTCGTGCTGCAGTCGAGTCGCTGTTTTGACCTCTCGATGACGTCTGATCAAACGCCCGAGGCGGACTTGATCAACGCCGGGCATTCGAATGAATTCGACGCCAAAGCGACGTCCTTTCTTCCAGCGGATTTTTGCCAGTTCGACGCAGAGCGAGGGACTACTGTCCGGCATAAGGACTTTCATCTCGAGGTATGTCCCCGCTTCGACCACGCGGTTACTCACAACCGCACAGCCAGGCACCGAGACATTGTGGACCGTACCTTCTCCGACGAAAGAATCACTGGCAAATATGACGGGGAACCTAGTGATAACGCGTTCGCTATAACGAATCTTCATCAGGGAAGACTTCCAACCACCCAGCATTACGGCGCAGTGACAGCAAATTGCGACTTGAGGGAACAATATAGGGAATGTGGCCCCCCTACCAGCCCTACAAAAGTTGGGAGGTTAGAGGCCATCCAAGCCATTGAATTGATTATATAAAGTTGCTAATGCGTCACCCGCAAATTCGGCATGGAATCTGCGGAGGATCCAACAAGAGAGCGCACACTCCCGATCTGTTCGAGTAGCCGGCATCTGTAAACGATCCGGTACATGGGAGGAAACACATGATGAAAAACCTCCAGTTACTAACGTCGCTTAGAAGGTCCCGCGCCCGGCTATTGATGGTCAACGCCGCTATCACGCTCCTCATTGCTGCTCCAAGTACGCTCGCCGAATTCACAAACGATCAAGAGATTGGGGCTCTTCAAGCCCAAACTCTGTCCGTTCCCGTGGTTGATAGCAGTACTATGGGGGCTTCACACACTGCCGCGGGTACCGAGTTGGAACGTGCCGTCACCCGGGCGGCCAGGCAGCATCGACTGCACCCGGCCCTGCTGTTTGCGGTAATGAAGGCCGAGTCATCGTTTAATCCTATCGTGGTCTCGAAAGCCGGCGCGGTGGGCCTCATGCAGCTCGTTCCCGAAACAGCGATGCGGCACGGCGTTCAGAATCTGTACGATACGAACGAGAATGTTGCAGGGGGCGCCAGACACCTGCGCTATCTTCTCGACCGGTTTCACGGGAACACCCGGCTGGCGTTGGCTGCCTATAATGCCGGCGAGGGGAAAGTGGATCGTTATAAGCAGATTCCCCCATATAAAGAAACGCGGCATTATGTGCAGAAGGTCTTGAGCTATTACCGTGACTACCGAAAAGATGCCCGACTCCTTCCGCTCGGGGAACGCCAACAGGAAGGCTCCGTGATTCAGACGCTATGACGGAAGCAAAAAGCGAGAATAAGACGAAGGGCTGAAGAAATTACGCGATGGGCTTCTCTGCGACGTACTCCAAATATTTCCACAGTTCCTTGGCATCGTTTTCTCCGAAGACAAGGGGAGTATTGTTGGCCAGTCCGGCGAAATACACCTTGACGGTCATTTCATCCTGCCACGTCTGTACTTCTGCGTAACTCACGCTGTCCAGGTTGAGAGTTCTCTTCCCGATGCGGACATAGTTCATAACGACTCCTGTGTCTTGTACAGCGAACTATAGCACTGGTCGGAACCTCGTCAATCAGTTCTCCCATTTTTGACAGCTCGATGCACTTCAAATGCTGCGACCAGGCTCCGGCATGACGGCAATTGGAAGCTGCATTCTCCTCAGTGCCGCGAGAGATTCCATAGTCCAATTTCGGCACATCCTCGGCATTGAAATGCTCGTTCATGGGACCAGGGGTTTCCCTAGGACCTGTCTCGTCATGTCAGACATATACTTGCGCGGCTTTCCCCCCAAGGTGCTGAAAAAATGACTCAACTTTCGGTGCTGATCGTCGAGGATGAGGCGATCTTAGCGGCTCATCTGGCCAGCAAGGTCAAGCTGCTCGGGTACCGTGTCATTGGGCCTGTTTCATGCGGGGAAGAGGCGCTTCCTCTCGCACGGGAACAGACGCCCGATATCGCCCTTCTAGACATCAGACTCGACGGCCACATGGATGGGATCGAGACCGCGACCCGGCTCAAGCAATTGCGGGATATCCCCGTCATTTTTCTTACGGCTCACTCCGATCAAGAAACACTGAAGAGAGCCAGCGCCGTCGGGCCTTTCGGATACATCCTCAAGCCCTTTGAAGAGCGCGACCTTGCCACGCAATTAGAGATCACGCTCTACAAGCATCAAGCCGAAGCGTCGTTGCGGGAGAGTGAAGAGCGTTACCGCGCCTTCGTCCGGAATAGCACCGAAGGCATCTGGCGTATGGAATTTGAGCCGCCGGTCGACATTTCGCTGCCGATCGAGGTACAGGTCGACCAAGTGTACCGCTCTGCCCGCCTCGTCGAGTGCAACGATGCGATGGCGCGTATGTACGGATTTTCCAACGCGGAAGGGCTCATGGGGAAAACGTTGGATTTCATGCTTCCCCTCTCGGAACCTTCCGCGAGAGGCTATCTCGCTTCCATTATCAAAGCCGGCTATCGCGCCACCAACCTAGAGTCAGTTGAACGTAACGTCTTCGGTGAAACGGTGTACTTTCTGAATAGCATGGTGGGCATCGTCCAGGATGGCTACCTTGTCCGGATGTGGGGTACACAACAGAACATCACGGACCGTAAGTGCGCCGAGGAAGCGCTTCGGGAAAGCGAAGCCCGTACCCGTATCGCACAACAGGCTGCTCGATGGGGTGTCTTCGAGTACAACTATAAGACGGGGAAAAATTACTGGTCACTGGAGCTTGAGGCACTCTATGGTCTGCCTCCCGGAACTTTTGAAGGTACGTTTGAAGCCTGGAAGAAACGGGTTCATCCCAGTGACCGACCTCAGGCGGAACAGGCCGTGAAAAACGCGTTGGACACCAATGAATATACTCACGATTTTCGGGTTGTCTGGGACGACGGCAGCGTACACTGGCTATTTGCACGAGCGAAGGTCTTTCGCGACGCTGCGGGAAATCCTGATCGGATGCTCGGTGTCAACGTCGACATTACCGAGCGAAAGCAAGCTGAAGAGGCAATGAGGCATAGTGAAGAACAGTTGGAGTTGATCAGCAATACGGTGCCCGCGCTGATTTCTTATGTCAATAAGGATCGAAGATACGTCACATGTAACGAGGCCTATACCACATGGTTCGGTCTGTCACGAAAAGCCCTCATCGGGAAGACCATGGAGGAAGTGGTCGGTGAGCAAGCCTGGGAAGCCATGGCATCCTATGTGGAGACCGCGTTCCAGGGCCAGGTGGTGGACTATGAGACTGAAGCCAAGTATCGGCATGGCATCACCCGCTGGATCCATGCAGTATACATGCCGCATCGCGACGTCAGTGGAGAGATCGCCGGTCTCATCATCATGGTCACCGATATCAGCGCGAAAAAGCGAGCTGAAGCGGCCTTGCGCGAGAGCGAAATCCGATTTCGCACAGTGGCAGACAGCGCGCCGGTGTTGATTTGGATGAACGGCCTGCAAGGCTGCGAGTTCGTCAACCGTGCGTACATGGAATTTATTGGCGTGCAGACACAAGAAGACGTGGCGAAGTACGACTGGGCGCGCTTCATCCATGAAGATGACAGAGATCCGTATGTGGCGTTGTACATGAATGCGCTGCGCGAACGCGCGCCGTTCGATGCACAATTCCGATTTCGGCGGTGCGACGGGCAATATCGATGGATGCGCTCGTTTGGCAGACCTCGCCTGACCGGCAGCGGAGAATTCGTAGGATACGTCGGTGCCAGCATCGATATCACCGATATCCGCGAAGCCCAAGATCATCTCCAGCGATGGAGCCAGGAACTCGAGCAGGCTGTGCTGGTGAAAACAAGCGAATTGCTGGATTCTCAGGAACGCCTGCGGTCGCTAGCGGCAGAAGTGGGTCTGGCGGAGCAGCGCGAGCGAAAGCGGATCGCCACAGAGCTGCACGATCACCTTCAGCAAATGCTCGTGTTCTGCAAGCTCAAGCTCGGTCAGGGTAAGCCTCTTACAGCGATGATCCCCGGATGCACGGAGCTGATCAAACAGGTCGACGACGTCCTTACCGAGGCCTTGACATATTCGAGAACCCTGGTCGCAGAGCTGTGTCCCCCGGTTCTGCAGGAGTTTGGTCTCGTGGCCGCCCTCAAGTGGTTGGGTGAACACATGTCCCAACGTCAATTGCGCGTCTCAGTTGAGGCGGGTCAAGACTATCTACGGGTTCCGGAAGAACAAGCGGCTCTTATATTTCAATCCGTGCGCGAACTGTTGATCAACGTCGCCAAGCACGCGGGCACCCAATATGCCGGCGTGCATCTGATGCGTGAGGAGGACGACTTACGCATCGAGGTCCGTGACGCTGGGGCGGGTTTTGATGTGGCCGTCGTTCAATCCAACGACGGCAGCGCACCCCCGCTCAGATTCGGGCTGTTCTCGATCCGCGAACGGATGAAAGCCTTTGGCGGAAAACTTCAACTCGTCACGGCGCCTGGAAAGGGAACGACGGCGATCCTGGTGCTTCCGTTACAGGAGATGACCGAGCCACAGGTCGCGGCGTTGGTCCACGATGGCGTCATTTCAAGCAGGACGGACGTACGGGAGCGGGTGACAAACGACCTAATACCCTATGCTCACAAGGCTCTCACGGTCCTTCTTGTGGACGATCATGCCATGATGCGGCAGGGCCTGCGCTCCGTGTTGGAGGCGCACGACGACATTCAGATCGTCGGCGAGGCCTCGGACGGCCATGAGGCCATCGAAATGGCGGACACACTCCGCCCGGCTGTCGTCGTTATGGACATCAACATGCCGCGCCTCAACGGGATCGAAGCGACTACCCGTATCAAGGCTCTGTATCCCGAGATCAGAGTGATCGGTCTTTCGGTAAACGCGGGGCCCAATAATAAGGAGGCCATGCTGAAGGCCGGAGCCGACATGCTCTTGACTAAGGAGGCGGCCGTCGAGGAACTGTATCGAGGCATTCAGAAGGTCGTTCCCCAACTATGACCTCCCGGGACACCTGGTGATATGACTGCGCTTGGCTAAACCTACGGATGGCTCTTGTGGGAGCTTTGCGAGGATTGGCTTGCTGAGGACGAAAAGAATTCTGACGAACTCGAAGATGATTGACAGAGAGGAACTCTTGGGCAGGGAGGATTGATACTCCGAAATGTGCGCACGGCAGCCTGCACCGCGAGAAACAGAAACTGCTTCTCGTTATCTGTGTAGGGAATCTGAAGGGAAACACTCTCAGGCGACGGCATTCACACACCTCTTCTCTTCACGACTTGGTTAGGCGTTTGGAGTCTACCCCACCTTCACTGGCGGGTCACCAATATATATATCCTGTTTCTCCTGTTCCGGTGTCAGCTTTGACACTTCCTCAGAGCACATGCTGCTGAGCCCGCTGTCATTGTCCTTGGCACTCACGGCAAAATAATAGCGGGTAGAATATTCGAGGCCAGCGATCATGACAAATGGATCGGTTACGTCGACGGCATTTTCATAGTTGCAGGAACCGGACTCTCCGCTAGAATTCCTACCATAGTGCACGGTATAAGAGATCCCAGATTGTTCATGGTTGTCCCATGACAATGAAGCTGTTGCTCCCATTGTGCCATTGTCACCTCCGCAGCCGGCCATCAAGGTGATAAAGGCGCCGAAGACAAAGAACCAAACAGGAGGGTTGACCCTCATCATACATCCCCT
>DASUXH010000338.1:0-2454 GCA_036378015.1 Nitrospira sp.
GAATCACAGGCCAACCGCCGCTACCTCTATTTCGCCAGGCGGGCCGATATCGAAGGTTACCCGGATGTCGGAGGGTTGTTCCGGGATACGTCGGAGGCCGAGACCGGCCATGCCTTCGGGCATCTGGACTTTCTGAAAGAGGTCGGAGACCCAGCCACCGGCGTGCCAATCGGCAATACGGAAGCCAATTTGAAGTCGGCCATCGAGGGGGAAACGTACGAATACACTCAGATGTATCCTGGGATGGCGAAGACGGCCCGCGAAGAGGGCTTTGCCGAATTGGCGGAATGGTTTGAAACCCTGGCCAAAGCGGAACGGTCTCATGCGAACCGCTTCCAAAAAGGGCTCGACAGTCTGAAGAGCTGATCGACGAGTCGACGGCAGTCGAAGGGTGGACTGGATCGGACATTCAGCCCACCCTTCGTGTTTCATGGCAGGAGAGGACATGAAGGGGCTCTCTCTCGTTCAACCGGTCAATCCCGCGCAACTGGACAAGGAAACGCTGCGCATCTATGAAATCTGCGACGGGTGTCGCCGCTGTTTCAACTTGTGTCCCTCGTTCAATACGCTGCTCAACGGTATTGACCGGTACAACGGCGATGTCGCGGGACTGACGTCGGAGGATCATCGCCGGATTGTCGACGAATGTTATTACTGCAAGCTCTGTTTCAATCACTGTCCCTATACGCCGCCTCACCAGTACGAGATCGATTTTCCTCATCTGATGATTCTCAGGAAGCACCGGATGGCCGCCGAGGGTGGTGTCCGATGGCGCGATCGCTGGCTTATCGCCACCGATATCGTCGGCAGGGTCGGAAGCCTTACGGCTGGTCCCTTCAACTGGCTGATGAAACGCGCCGTCGTCAGGCGGCTGATCGAAGCCGTGGCCGGCGTTCATCGTGACCGGCAGATTCTGCCCTTCTCGCGAGAGACGTTTCCCCGGTGGTTTTCCAAACGCGCGGAGCCAAGGCGCGCGGCGGCTCCCGTCAAGAAAGTCGCACTGTTTTCGAGCTGTCTGGTGAACTATCAAGCGACTGACGTGGGGAAAGCGGCCGTGCAAGTCCTGGAGAAGAATGGCGTGGAGGTGATCGTCCCGGAACAGCGGTGCTGCGGCATGCCCTCCTTCGATTTCGGAGATCTCGATGGCATCCGTCAGGCCGTTAGCGCCAACGTCGCCTCGCTCCATCCCTGGGTCATGCGAGGCTATGATGTCGTCGTGCCTACCGCCAGTTGCAGTCTGATGCTCAAACGCGAATATCCGGGCCTACGTCCCGAGGAGCGGACCAAAGAGGTGTCCCGGAGCACCTATGACATCTGCGAATATCTCATGAAGATGAAAAAGGATGGTCAGCTGGCGATGGATTTCGTCAGCAGTCCCGGCCGCGTCGCCTATCACGCTCCCTGTCACCTTCGCGACCAAAATATCGGATTCAAATCCAAAGAGTTGATGGAATGCGCCGGGGCTCAAGTGGAAGTGGTTGAAAAATGCTCTGGGCATGACGGGGCCTGGTCGGCGAAGACAGAATTTTTTAGCCTGTCCATGCTCATCGCCGAGAAAGCCGTGCGCGCGATTTGCCAACAACCGGCTGATGTTGTGGCCTCTGACTGTCCTTTGGCCGGATTACAATTGGACCAAGCAGGTGCGTCGGCGCATGTCGGAGGCAAGCAAACCCTCCACCCGATCCAAATCGTTCGCGATGCCTACGGGCTGCCGAAATGAAGCGTCTGACGCAGGAAGAGCTTTTGCCGCTTGACGAGTATGAGCGGCAGCGTGACGGCTACCGGGCCCGCATCATCGCATTGAAACAGCGGAGACGCGTGTCGCTCGGCCCTCTCATGACCTTGGTGTTCGAGAACCGCGAGACGTTGCAGTTTCAGATTCAGGAAATGATCCGTGCCGAGCGAATCGTGCAGCCGGATAAAGTGCAGGATGAACTGGACGTGTACAATGAATTGTTGCCGGCGGCGAACCAGCTGAGCGCCACGCTCCTCATCGAGATTACGGACACGGCCACGATGAAAGAGTCCCTTGACCGGTTCATGGGATTGGATCAGGGACGGACGCTGGCGATCACGGCGGGAGGAGAATCGGTCTTCGGGCAATTTGAAGGCGGTCACAGCCACGAGACGAAAATCAGTGCCGTACATTTCGTGCGCTTCAATCCAAGTGAGGCCATGAGACGCGCGTTTGCCGATCTGCGCCAGCCGGTCTCGCTCACGATCGACCATCACGGCTACCGCGAGACTGTGCAGGTGGCTGGAAACCTTCGAGAGGAATGGCTCAGTGACTTGAGCGCATAGACGATTTTTCGCCATAATGGCTTCCATCGCGATGTTGGAGATGTGAAAAAATGGCTCCCGTCCTTCTCACCAAACGGATTGAATTCGCAGCCGCCCATCGCTATCACAAGGCTGAATGGGACGAAGCGAAGAACCGTGCAGTCTTTGGCCGCT
>DASUXH010000339.1:0-5587 GCA_036378015.1 Nitrospira sp.
GTCAGCCGCACCCATCTCCACCGAGCGTAAAAGTGGCGTAGAGTAGCCTTTGCAACCGAGCTAAGTCAAGGTGGAATAAGGAAGAAACCTCGTCAGGCCTCCCTTGCTCAAGTGCTCCGAGATGAAGCGTTGAGCAAGGACGAATTAACAGGGCTGGTGCCTACGCCCCGTGACACTTCTTGTATTTTTTACCGGAGCCGCAGGGGCAGGGGTCGTTGCGGCCAACCTTGTCGTCGTTGCGATGGATTGTGGGAGTGGATACCGGTTCCTCGCCGCGATTCAACGTGAGCTTCGGCTGCGGCCGTGACATCACCGGGGGCGGGGGAGGCGCAGAGCGCTCGCCCTCGCGAACGGCCTGCACGAGGAACAGCCGCTCGATCGTGTCCGACTTGATGCGTTCCATCATGCCGGCGAACAGATCGTATCCTTCCCGTTTGTATTCGATCAACGGATCCTTTTGGCCGTACCCGCGCAGGCCGATGCCGTCGCGTAGATGGTCCATGGCCAGCAGGTGGTCCTTCCAATGATGGTCGATGACCTGCAGCATGAAATTCTTTTCCAGAAAGCGCATGAGCTCCGGTCCGAGTTCCTTTTCCTTTCGCCCATAGGCGTCCTGCACCTGAGTCTTCAGGTCGTCGAGCAGGGCCTCCCGTCCGACGTCTCTGAGAGCTTCACCGCCGTCCTGCTTGCCTTGCGTAACGTCCTGGCCGAACTGACCCGCCATCATTTCCGTCAGGCCCTTCATGTCCCACTCTTCCGGATACTGTTCGGCCGGACAATAGACGTTGAGGGCGGATTCGATCATTGTGCCCATCATCTGCCGCAGGTCGTCGGAGAGGCTTTCGCCGCTCAGCACCGCGCGTCGGTGCTGGTAGATGACTTCCCGCTGCTTGTTCATGACGTCGTCGTATTCAAGCAGTTGTTTGCGGATCTCAAAATTGTGCGCTTCGACTTTCTTTTGGGCGTTGGCAATCGCGCGCGTGACCATCCCGTGCTCGATCGGGATGCCTTCCTCCATGCCCAACTTGAGCATGAGCTGCGACACCCGTTCGGACGCGAAGATGCGCATCAGATCGTCTTCAAGCGACAGGTAGAAGCGGGACGAGCCCGGGTCGCCCTGACGGCCGGCGCGCCCTCGCAGCTGGTTGTCGATACGGCGGCTTTCGTGCCGTTCCGTTCCCAAAATATGCAATCCGCCGAGGGCAAGGACCTCCTGCTTGTTCTTCTCGCAGTCTGTCCGGATCTCCTCATACACGGCGAGCTTCCGATCGTCGGGCAGATTTTCTTCGCGGTAGAGCACCTGCTTGAACATGAAATCGGCATTGCCGCCCAGGAGGATGTCCGTCCCGCGTCCCGCCATGTTCGTCGCAATAGTCACGGCGCCCTTGCGGCCGGCTTGTGCGACGATCTCCGCTTCGCGTTCGTGCTGTTTCGCATTGAGGACGTTGTGCTTGATGCCATTGCGGTTCAGCATTCCGGCGAGCTTTTCCGATTTCTCGATGGAGATCGTGCCGACCAGCACGGGCTGCCCGCGCTCATGGCACTCTTTGATCTCTTCGACGATCGCGGCGAATTTTTCCTTCTCCGTGCGGTAGACGACGTCCGCATAGTCCAGCCGGATCATTTTCCTGTTGGTCGGCACGACGTTCACGTCGAGGTTGTAAATCTTGGCGAATTCGGCGGCCTCGGTATCGGCGGTGCCGGTCATGCCGCCCAGTTTCTTGTACATGCGGAAATAATTCTGAAACGTCACCGAAGCCAGCGTCTGGTTCTCGTTGGCGATTTTGACGCCCTCTTTGGCCTCCACCGCCTGGTGCAAGCCATCGCTCCATCGGCGGCCCGGCATCAGACGGCCGGTGAACTCGTCCACGATGATCACTTCGCCGTCCTTGACCACGTAATCCACGTCGCGCTTGTAGAGCGCATAGGCCTGCAGGGCCTTCACGACGTGGTGCACCAGATCCATGTTGTCCGGGTCGTACAGGTTGTCGACGCCCAACAGCTTTTCGACGCGCACGTTGCCTTCTTCGGTGAGCGAGGCGGTCTTGGTCTTTTCCTCGATCGTGTAGTCGTGTTCCGGCTTCAGCTGGGGAATAATCGCGTTGATGCGGTAATACAGGTCCGTCGTCTGGTCTGTCGGGCCGGAGATGATCAGCGGCGTCCGGGCTTCGTCGATCAAGATGCTGTCCACTTCGTCGACGATCGCAAAGTTCAACTCGCGCTGCACGCACTGATCCAAAGCCGTGACCACGAGATTGTCACGCAGGTAGTCGAACCCGTATTCGTTGTTCGTGCCGTACGTGATGTCGGTGCGGTATGCCTCGAATCTCGTGCAAGGGCGAAGATGCTGGAGGCGCTTGTCGGCGGCATCGTACGTCGGATCGTAGATGAAGGAGGCGTCGTGCTGGATGACGCCGGTGGAGAGGCCGAGCGCATGGTACAGCTGCCCCATCCATTGCGCGTCGCGTTTGGCCAGGTAGTCATTGACCGTCACCAAATGAGCGCCTTTGCCCTCGAGGGCGTTGAGATAGATCGACAAGGTCGCGACGAGAGTCTTGCCTTCGCCGGTCTTCATTTCGGAGATCCGGCCCTTGTGCAGGATCATGCCGCCGATCAACTGCACGTCGAAATGCCGCATATTGAGCTTTCGGCGAGACATCTCCCGGCAGGCGGCGAAGGCTTCGGGAAGAATATCGTCGAGGGTCTCGCCGGTCTCCAATCGCTTTTTGAAGGCTTGCGTTTTGTCGGCCAAAGCGTGGTCGGACAGTGGAGTCAGCTCCGCTTCCAGAGCATTGATGCGTTGGACGATCGGCATCAACGCCTTGATTTCACGGTCGTTCTTGCTGCCGAAGATAAGATTCAGGAGTTGTGTCAGCATCGGATGTTACATGGAGTGGATGCCGGGGATGGCGGCAACCGATTCGGGCAGTATACCGGAAACTTTTTCCGAATCCTATCGGGAAGACAATGGGTTCTGATGCCTCATGCTTGACGCTCTCACGCCCGGTTAGGTACCATCGTCCCGCTCGGTCTTGGTGTTTCGGACATTATGACACCTCGGTTGATAAAGCAATCCGTCGCTCTGCTGTTGGTTCTCTGCCTGCTCGCGGTGGGAGGACTCGCCTCGGCACAGTCCATCTCACATGAATCGCATCACGCGCATCACCACAAGGCCGCGCATGCTACCGTGCTCTGCAACTGGATGTGCGCCGCCGGACAGGCCGGAGAAGCGACGACCGTCCTCGCACCCTCAGAGATCATCCCATACGAATTTGTCGAACTGAGATTCGACGCCGGCCTTCAGAACACCTTTTCCAGCCCTGCGACCACCCGCGGTCCTCCAGTCCGTTTCGCCATCTAGTTGCACCCTGACCAAGCCATCCGATCGAACGGAATCGACTTCCGTGACGAGCGGTTTCTCGGCACCGTCAGGCGTCCCATTCATTCTCCTTGTTTGTGCGAAACGGAACTTGACGAATGTGCGTATGGCAACGGTCTCTGGCAACCATCATTCTGGGTTCATGGCTCGGCGTCGTATTAGGTCTCCCTCTTGCGTCGGCGTCCTGTGGTGCGGTGTCGTGCTTCGTCACGATTGGGTCCCAGCAGCAGGTCGCGATGGAAGGGTTGCTGACCGTGAATGGCATCTACAGTTACACCCCGATGCGGTTGCTGCCGGGAACCAATGGGGTGATCCCCGGCATTGATACCACCCAGCGGCAGTTGATCCTGGATCATCATCAGGAGGCCAGGACCATCACGCAGATGGCGACGATTGACCTAAATTACGGAATCACGGAGCGTTGGGGGCTGCAAATTACGATCCCCTATATGTGGCGCACACATCATCATATCGATGGGATAGGAGAAGACGGTCCCAATGGCGAAGGTGAAGCGACCACCTTTTCGTCGGACGGGCTCGGAGATATGAGGGTGGGTCTGAAATACAACATACTGCCTACCCTGAGGAGCATGGTCGTGTTGGGGTTTGGTGTCTATCTTCCGACCGGCGTCACGGATGCAAAGGACAGCACCGGCGCCTTGATGGAACCGACAACGCAGTTGGGACGCGGACAAGTCGGTCTAAATCCCACCATCTATCAGACGTACGAATTGATCCCGCATCGGTTGAATCAGTTTGCCTTTGCCAGCTATCGCCACACTTTCCGTAACAACAAAGGGTACCAATTTGGAGATCAATGGGACATCAATGGCGGCTTCAATCTCGTTACCGTCCCGTGGTTCGTGCTGACCGCGCAGATGAATTATCGATATATGGTTCACGACAACTTCAGCAGTTCGCTGTTACGCTCCGCGACACCGGCCGATGCGCCGGATTTCCCCGGTGAGCCGGTCGTGCTTGATCCCAACATTCAGAATCGCGCGGTGCCGACCACTGGCTCTACGTTCCTGGCCTTCACCCCGGGATTTCAAATCAGTTTGGCAGGAATGATCGACTCCGAGTGGACCAAAATGACCTCAGCCTATTTCTATTCGCAGATCCCTGTGGCGCGGGATTCCAATAACAGTCTGGCTCAAGGAACGAGTTTCATCTTTGGACTGACGCGGTCGTTTCAATTGTTAACGCCGTCATAGATCACCGGGGGGGACGATTATGAAAATATCGGTTGTTGCTTCAGTTCTCGGTGTGACTCTCGTCGGACTACTGGCTGTCAACGTCTGGAGCATGGGATCGCGGGTGCCGGTCGTGGGCACCCCGGCGGAGGACTTCCAGTTGGCTGACCTGAATGGTAAAGCCCAAAATCTCAACGACTACCGAGGCAAGGTCGTGTTGGTCAATTTTTGGGCGACCTGGTGCAAACCCTGCACCACAGAAATGCCGGCGATGCAAGCGACCTACGACAAGCTCACGGACAAAGGGTTCGTCGTGCTGGCGATCAATGAATTGGAGGACGAAGCAAAGGTCCGCGAGCACATCAGACAGTATGGTCATACCTTCCCGGTGTTGATGGATCGGGACAACAAGGTCGCGAATCAGTTTGGTGTATACGGACTCCCGGTCAGCTTTTTTATCGATGAAAAAGGCGTCGTTCGAGAGTACATTAGAGGCGGAGTTCTCACCGAACAGAAAATTTACGAGGTGGTGTCTCGAATTCAGAACGAAGACCCGGCCAAGGCGGCATCATTAAGGTAAAACGGCGCGAAGCGTGATTGCACACATGCCATCGATGAACGAACAGAGTTTCAGTGTCCCTGCCTGGGGGGTGTCATTCGCGCTTCACGGAGGGGTTGTCTGGTTGGCGGTCCTGTTCACGGCGCAAGTGAAACCAGTCCTCACGGAAGAAGTCTTCAAGTGGGAAGTGGCCCTGGTCGAGAGGGTGAATACCGAGTCCGCACCCCAGACAACTCCGGAAGCAGCGCAAGCGGTCGTCCCACCAGCGCAAGCCCCCCCGGTAGTCACTCGTCGGCCGGTTGAGCCGCCTCCCGACACCGCGACGCATCGGGTGGCACCACAGCAGACCGCGCAGATGGTGCATCCTGATATTCAACCGGCGAAGCCTCTTGAGCAGCGGGAGGAACCGCCTCCGATTCCGACAGTCGAGTCGTCGACGCCTGTGGCCAAGCTGGA
>DASUXH010000340.1:0-4182 GCA_036378015.1 Nitrospira sp.
GTAGGTCGTCGAGATCGTCGCCTTGCCCAGGCTGTCGGACAATTTGATGTCCTGCCCGCCTTGAAGATTCTGCGTGCCGTTGTAGGCCGCGCCTTGAATGACTTTGGCTGAGAAGCCGATCGAAAACGTCTTGTCTGCAAACGCGTAGGCGTAGGAGAAGACTGCCTGCCGGGCCTCCAGCGCAGGAACCGTCATGGCGCCGGTGATGTTGACCGTGCTGCTATTCGTTGTCACCGTGACTGGAGTACTGACAAATCCCCCGCCGGTCGGCACGTCGGAAATATTGAAACCAAAGGCGTGCTCACCGAAGTGACCTTTGATATAGAGACCCGCCGCCCCGTTGAAGGACGTGTTGGCGCCGGGCTGATTGATGCGGTTGGCGATGTCCTGCGCCTTGGCAATGTTGGCTGCTGACGTGTCGTTGGGATTAAAGTTTTGAAGATCATTAATGGCGTCATGTATGCCGAGGCGGTCGATCGCCTGGCCTCCCCCGAGGATGCGGACGTCGACCGTCTGGGTCATGGCCAGCCCGGCGGGATTCCAATAGGTCGCCAACGCATCGGTGGTCACGGCGACACCTGCCCCGCCCATGCCCATCTGTCTGGGTCCGACGATGACAAACTCCGCCCCGAGTGCCTGCCCGCCGATGGCCGGCAACAGCACGATGAGGGCCAATGAAAGGATCGAACGCCTGTGCATACCCCGGCGCCCTCCGGACGAACGCCTTGGTGAGTCTATTTGATGACCCTACGTCCGTCAAGGATTTGGGGACTGTCGCCTTTCCGAGCGGCGACTGTCCCCATCCGTGGGGACAGACAGCACCTACGAAGTCAGAGGCGGCGACATGAATGCACAAGCGGGAGAGGCATCGATCTGGTCGGAGCCAGTCGCTTAGAGAATCTGACCGTCCTGCATGTGCACGATGCGATCGGCCTGGGATGAGAGCTTGTCGTTGTGAGTCACGATCACGAAGGTCGTCCCCCGAGCCTTGTTCAATTCGCGCATCAGAGAGAACAGCGCTTCGCCGGTATGGGTGTCCAGGTTCCCGGTCGGCTCATCCGCCAGCACCAGGTCAGGCTTCTGCAGCAGCGCGCGAGCGACCGCGACCCGCTGCTGTTCTCCTCCTGATAACTCACCCGGCTTGTGATCGAGACGGGCGCCGAGCCCGACATCGTTCAAAATGGCTATCGCTTCGGTCTTCACTTCCTCCGGCGGCCGTCGCTGGATCAAGGCAGGCATGCAGGCATTCTCCAACGCCGTAAACTCAGGGAGCAGATGATGAAACTGAAAGACGAAGCCGATGCGCTTATTGCGAAACTCGGCCTGCGAAGCTTCCGAGAATTGAAAGAGATCCTGTCCTTCAAAATACACGGTCCCGCTGGTGGGCCGGTCGAGCAATCCAATGATGTGCAGCAGGGTGCTTTTTCCGGCTCCTGACGCGCCGACCACGGCGATCAACTCACCGCGTGCGATGGTGAGATCGATGCCCTTCAGCACGGGCAGGGTACGCTCGCCCATGGGGAACGACTTATGGAGATTGGCGACGGTGATCATGCCATTCCTGGATTGAGTGGAGGAACTGAAAGTTCGGTCATTCATAGCGCAGCGCGGCGACAGGCTCGAGCCTCGCCGCTTGAAGCGAGGGGTAGACGGTCGCCGCAAAACTGATGAGGATGGCCGACCCGGCCACCAACAAGACGTCCTCGGCCATCACATGCACCGGAATCTTGGATATGTAATACACGGTCGGATCGAAGGACCAAAACGTTTCGATCAACCACAAGAAGGCGTAGCCCAGCGGGATCCCGATGGCGGTGCCCGACAAGCCGATGATCAGACCGTTGAGCATAAAAATACGCCGGATACTTCGCCTCGTCGCGCCCATGGCTTTCAGGATGGCGATCTCTTTTTGCTTTTCAGTCACGATCATGGTGAGCGTGCTCACGATATTGAAAGAGGCGACGATCGTAATCAGGACGAGCAGCAGGAACATCATCGTTTTTTCGAGCTTGAGCGCCGAGAACAGATTGCGGTTCATCTGCATCCAATCCCTGGCGCCGTACGAAAATCCGAGCGCCTGTTCCACCCGCCGGGCAATCTCTCCGGCATGGAACACGTCGGTGACCTTGATCTCGATGCCGGTCACGCTGTTCCCCATGCCGAAAAACTTTTGGGCTTCGGCCAGGTCGATGTAGGCGAGGGACGCATCGTACTCATACATCCCGGACTGGAAAATTCCCGCCACCGCGAACGTCCTGATTTTCGGCACCATGCCCATGGCGCTGATCGTGCCCGTCGGGGACACCACGCTGATCGTATCGCCGGGAAATGCGCCGAGACGCATCGCCAATTCCTTGCCGAGGATGATGCCGGGTTTTTCGGACGCCTGCAGGGGACCGGATGGATCGTCGGGCGGGGGCAGTTTGACCGGAATGGGCTTTCCCAACTCCTCCAGAGTTCCGGACACCAAGTTCTGGCCGAGCGCCGTCACCTTCCCTTCGCGCAACGGATCGACCCCTCGGAGCACGACGCCTTGAGCGCTGCTTTGAGTGGTGAGCATCACCTGTTTCAGGATGAACGGCGTCGCCGCGACGACATCGGGGACGGTCTCGACCTGTTTCGCAGTGGCATCGTAATCGGTCATGCCGTCTTTCATGCGGTCCTGCACGATGATATGGGCGGTGGTGCCCAATATTTTGGCTTGGATGTCCTCTTTGAAGCCGGTCATGATCCCGACGGTGCCGATCAAGGCCGCCACGCCCAGGGTGATGCCCGTCACGGACACGAAGGTGTTGAGAGAGATCGTCCGGTTACGCCGCTTGGCGCGCAGGTACCGCAGGCCGACCACGATTTCATACGGAAGTGCCAAGAACCTATTTCTCCGGGCGCAACTGCGGGAAGAGGACGACATCGCGAATGGACGCCTGATTGGTGAAGAGCATGATCAACCGGTCAATGCCGATGCCTTCTCCGGCGGTCGGCGGCATCCCATATTCGAGGGCGCGGAGGAAATCCTCATCGACCACGTGGGCTTCGTCATTTCCGGCCTCACGCTGCGCCGCTTGGCCCTCGAACCGCTCGCGCTGATCGAGCGGATCATTCAACTCCGAAAAGGCATTTGCGATTTCCCTGCCGGCGATGTACAGCTCGAAGCGGTCGGTCAACGCCGGATCGGCGTCTTTGCGCCTGGCGAGCGGGGAAATCTCAATCGGATAATCCGTAATGAATGTCGGCTGTTCGAGCCGGGGCTCGACGGTTTCTTCGAACATCTCGTTCACGATATCGGACAGAGACCACTTCGGATCAACCGACACGTTGAGTCCTTTCGCCGCAGCGAGCGCCTGTTCCCGATCCGCGAGCGCGGTGGGCGCAAGACCGTTTACTTCCAGGATGGCCTGGTGGTAAGACCAGCGGCGCCACGGCGGAGAAAGATCGATCGTCCTGCCCTGATAGTCGATAACGCTCTTGCCAAGCACTTGCTGGGCCAATGAGGAAACCAGCTCCTCCGTCAGCCGGATCAGGTCCTGATAGTCCGCGTACGAGACATAAAACTCCAGCATCGTAAACTCTGGATTGTGAATCGTAGAGATGCCTTCGTTTCTGAAATTCCGATTGATCTCGAACACGCGGGGAAATCCGCCTACGATCAGCCGCTTTAAATACAATTCGGGCGCAATGCGGAGATACAGATCCACCCCGAGCGCATTGTGATGCGTGACGAACGGCTTCGCCATGGCGCCGCCGGGAATCGGATGCATCATGGGCGTTTCCACTTCGAGGAAACCCCGCTCGATCAAGAAGGCTCTGATCCCCGCGATGATCCGGCTCCGCATCGCGAAAATTCCATGGACGTCCGGATTGGCAATTAAGTCCACATACCGCTGGCGATAGCGGGTTTCGACGTCGGTGAGGCCGTGCCATTTTTCGGGAAGAGGACGCAGGGCTTTGCTCAAGAAGGTCAGCCCATGGACTTCGATCGTGAACTCGTTGGTCTTGGTTCGAAACAAGACGCCGGTTACGCCGATCCAATCCCCCAGATCCAACTGCTCGGCGACGGTGTATGCCTGCGGAGAGAGCAGGTCCTTTTTTAGATATGTCTGCAGCCGGTCGGAGCCGTCTTGGAGCACCGCGAAGGCCGCCTTGCCGAAACGGCGAAGGGCGACGATTCGGCCTGCCACCGTG
>DASUXH010000341.1:0-5410 GCA_036378015.1 Nitrospira sp.
ATCAAATCCCGCAGCCCGCGTTTGCGCCACAAGCAGGGCCTTGGTCTGGTCCTTTGACATCCAGACACCATGATGCTTGACAGGGCCATCCTCGGCAGACCAGGCGGAGACGATCGTGAAAAATTCGCCGGTCGGATCGGCGGGAATCGTCTCCTTGACCAGAGGAGCCAGGGGAGACCGCAGCTCGTCAAGACGCCGCTCCAAGGCCTCTCGCAGGGATTCACGAGAGAAGGTCTGGCGTCCGACGTTGGGGCTGAGAAGATACCGCGCCTGAAACACGAGGGCCCGCTCTTGCGGCGTCAAGCCCTGCGCTCCGTTCTCGACGAGCGCAAGTTGTCCGCTTGCACGAAGCCGGTCGCTGAACAGCCGGCTGGCTTGCGCCATCTCATCTGGATCGCCTCCCTCGAGTGCGAGGAGCGCGAGGCGTCCGGCAAGCCCCCTCCGCATCTCGGTCAACAAAAGCCGTTGAGTGGTCGTCGCTCCTTCCGGCAACAAATCGCTCAACTCGCTATGGACGGCGACATGCGTCGCCGACACCCATATGCCGCCGGCCATCAGAAGGGCCCCGAGCAGCGTGATCGACACATTTCGGGTCATCGACCGGCCTTTTGCAGAAGAGTCATCACGGATCGATCGCCGTCAGGCGAACGGATCGCGATCGTCGCGACTCGGCCTTCCGAGCCGGTCAGGAGAATGTAATCCACGACGGAGTTCCCTGTGGGATCGCGCGGACGCAACAGGAGCGTCCATTTCCCGCGGCTCCCATCAAGGGTGAGCTCATAGGCCTGACGCAACCGTGCCGCATCTCCATTCAGACTCGACCGGAAGGCTTCCACGAAACTGCGAAGCGCCGGATACTCTTCCAGGGAAATCGTCCGCTTCACTCCCTTCCGTTCGCTCTCGAAGGTCACGCGGTCTCCTTCGACCACGTAGCGCTCACGGGACGGACTGGTGATGACTTTTTCAAGCCGATCGGGAGGAACGAACCTCAGCTCGCCGCTGGCCATCAGGGGTTCGGTCAAGAGGGAGGAGTAGGTGGCTTCCTGGAAGGGTACCGTGTTCTCACGCTGCTCCTTCAATAATCCCATGAGGACGTCGATCGTCCATTCGGAAGAGACCGCCGCATGGCTAAGGCTCGAGAGCAGCAGGACGGAACTGATGAGGAGGCTGCTTCGTCGCAGCCTGCCGAGGCGACTCTCGGAGACAACCCCGTCGCCGGCACACGAAACGCCGTCGCTAGTGCATGACGTGCCAGAAGTCATAGAAGTTGAACCAGTTGTCCGGCGCTTGCCGGCTGTAATAAGCCAGTCGATCCGCATAGCGCTGGGTCCAGCGGTGAATGTCATCATCGCGACGATCCTGAGACAGCTGAATCCGCTCGCTGAGAAGTTCGAGATGCACCTCGTAGCGGTTCCCTCCGCGGTACAATCCGAAAAACATCACGACGGGGGACTGAACGGCATGGGCCAACCGTATCGTGCCGGCCGGGAACGGCGCAGCGGCGCCGAGGAAGTCGCAGGAGACGGCTTGCCCATTGGAGATCAATCGATCCCCCATGAGACCGACGATGCCGCCGCCATCCAAACACTCCTGCACGCGCAGCATCGTATCGACTCTCCCCGCCTGGAGCACGTGATCGGCCACCGTAGGATTGACCTCTCGAAAGAACGCTCGCATCAACGGCGCATTTTCCTCGTCCATCAACACTTTGATGTCGATCTTCTCTCGGGCCTGTCCCACCGCCCGCACGAGCTCGAAACTGCCGAGATGCGAACCGACTAGCAGGCATCCGCGCCCGCCGGCCATAGCCCGACCCAGAATGTCCGCCCCTTGGACGGTAATGGTGAACCGATCGAAGTGGCCGTGGAGAAAATACAGACGGTCCAGGATGGTCGACGCAAAGCAGTAATAATGATGGAACAATTCCTTCCAACCCGGCGATCGTCCGACGGCCCGTGCATAGAAGGTGCGCAGCGGGCGCTGCGCCGCCGTGGAACGGCAGAGATAATACACGCAAATGGGGAAGAGGAGAACGCGGGCCGCCGGTCTCCCCCATGAAAGAGCGATCCAGGCCATCAGCCGGATCATCCGACGGTTGCCGAGCTCCTGTTGGGCCTTCCAGGCAACGGTCATCACATGGATCAGTCACGCGAACGGAAACGGATAGAGCCGGACGCAATGAGGCGACTCCCGACCCGACAGGTAAAGGCGGCCGTCTCCACATCTTCAGGCTCGATCGTGATCATCAGCGGTTCGTCCGGCTTCAACGGAGAAGACAGTTTTACCGCAGGCAATCCGGTGATGATCAGCGAGTCCCCGTATCGTTGTTTCAATGTCTCGATGACTTCATCGAGCACGACGACGCCGGGAACGACCGGATGGCCGGGAAAGTGTCCAGCTAGCGCCGGGTGATCTCCCGTGATGGTCAACGTCCGCTCAACACTCATGGACGGATCCATGCTCCGAATATTGTTCGACCAGCCGGTGCAGCGCTTCGCGCGGCAATTTACCTGTTTCGTTGCGAGGAAGTCTCGGCACCAAGACCAGCGGCCTGGGCAGAAAGACCGGATCGATCGACAACCGTAAGGCGCGCCGGATCTCCTCAGAGGTCTTTCCGGGAGCGACGACTACGGCGGTGAGGCGCGCCAGCGAGCCCTGGCCGGCATCGGGGAGATAAAACACGCCGTCTTGCACGCCCTCGATCTCCAGCAGCTTTCGAGTGAGGTCTCCAAGGGAGGCGCGATGGCCGGCGATATTCACCTGATCCTCCGTCCGGCCCAGCACACGAAAGCTTCGTTGTCCGATGACGGCGATGCGGTCGCGGAAGCGGACCGGACGCGAAAGGTACTCGGCTCGTACAGCCCAGCCCGCCTCCTCCTCCGTCACCGTCACAGCATCCAAGAGCTGCCATTCGTCCGCGCTTACCGTCCGCCTCGAGGCCACACTCCCTGCTTCGGCAAATCCAAAGATTTCGCTCACGGGCGCCTGGAACCGCTCCTCCGCCTCACGTGCCAGCTCGCGGGGCAACGGAGCGGTTGCCGACACGATCATCTCGATCGACGGCCATGTGGCCCCTGTCATCAGGCACGCGCGCAGGTGTAATGGGGTCGTGACCAAGACCGACCGTCCCGCCACGTCTGCAAGCGCAGTGCGCACGTCCTCAGGAAAAAGGGGACGCCCCGCGTGCATCGCAAGGCCGTGCTGGATCGGCAGCATGACGGAAGCCTCGAGACCAAACATATGCTGGTGCGGAACTGTTGCCACGACCGCTCGACCACGACCGGTTTCCAGGCAGAAACGTGATCCCGTGTCGCGAGCCACGGACACCAGTGCGCCCCAGGTTTTGCGGTTCGGCATAGGTTGTCCCGTACTGCCCGAGGTAAACGCCACGGCGACTTCCTGGTGAAGCGGAAAGTGGGGGACCTCAAAAGATCGAACGGAGCGGCCTCGTCGGGGGGATAGTGTGACGCAGGGAAGTCCGTCGATGGAATCTCCCCTATCGACCAGCGCGTAACAATCGCCGTGCTCGCCGGCGATGCGCCGCAGCGTCTGGAATGCCCGGCTTTGCGGGAGAAGCGTGACCTGCCTTCTCGCCATGGCCGCTGCGAACCCTACGAGAAACTCGTATCGGCTCGAGAGAAGGTTCAGTACCGAGGGGACATCCGGCAGGGCATCGGCAAGCTCGGCCACGTCGGAAAGGAACTCGCTTGCGGATCGCGGGCTATCGGCTTCCCAGGCCAGCACATCGTCCGGGCCATACAGGCGGATCAATGGAGCATTTGACATGACGCTACAGAACTTACTTGGTGCGATTTTTTTCGATGGTCCGTGCGAGCGACCGGAGGGAGGAAAACATCACTTTAATTTCCGGGTCGCTGGATTTGACCTGATAGCCGTACGTTTGCGCGATAGCTAACGATAGCTCCAATGCGTCGATAGAATCGAGGCCGAGCCCGTCGCCGAACAGCGCGTCCTCGGGTTGGATGGCGGACGGATCCACCTTGAGCTTGAGTGTGTGTACGATCAGCGCGGCGACTTCTTGTTCCATCGGTAGAGAGGACATAGTCTCCTATTGCGTGGTGGCGTCCCGGACAGCGCGGTAGTCACGCAAGAGCCCGTTGAACCATTCCTGTTCCGAGCAATCAGAAAATCCGGCATCTTTCAACGCGCCTATGATCGTTTCCGGATAGACGCAGGTCTCAGTCGTATCCCACCAATACTCCATCAGCGTTTTCATGTCACGCTTTCCCGTGGAAGCTGAGAAGGCAATGCCCAGCACCGTCTTGATGTAGAAGCGGGAGAGAGCCAGCAGCAGCGATGAGTGGGGGCGGGAAATCTCCAGAAGGAGCACGACGCCGCCCGGCTTGAGCACGCGGCGATACTCGGCGAACGCCGCCCGAAGGTCCGACACGTGGCGCAGCGCATACCCCATGCTTAAGAAATCGAACCTGGCGTCAGGGAACGGCAGCCGCTCTCCCACCCCGACGACCAGCTTCCCGCAGGGACCCTTCCGCGCTTCGCGCAACATCCCAAGGCTGGGATCAAGACCGACTACTGATCCGGCAGCACCGACGATATCACGGGCGCCTTCCGCCACCAAAGCCGGCCCGCAGCCGACATCCAGCACATGCATCCCTGACCTCAGCCCGGCTTGTTGCAACGCTCGGCGTCGGTACCAAATGCCAAAGCCAAGACCGGTCGCCTTGTCGATATTGCGATACTGATAGGCCGTGCGGTTGAACAGGTCGTTGAGAAACGTCTGTCGGGTCTCGCCTTCGTCATAGTACCGGTGGAGCGGAGGATGAGGAGCCAGCGGGACGAAGGGAGCCTCTCCGGCCGAATGCACGTCGCGAGAATGGGCCTTGGGATTCACAGCCCACTTGTTGTAGCAGGACTCTTTCACGCGGGCAAGAGTCCCAGTCGACTTTCACATCAGAATGAGAGGCCAACGCCAACCGCGACAATGTGTGTCCGTAGATCGAGCGACGGCTCGAGACTTCCGTCCCATTGATACCGGCTTGCGAAGTATTTGTATTCGCCGAAGAGAAACACGCGCTCCGTCACTTGCGCCCGGAGCCCTGCAAGATATTGATAGGCGACGCTTGTATCCCTCGCCGTGCCTGTTTGCGTCACCGACCCCTTCATGAGTTGTGCATCCACCAAGTAGGACGAGGACCAGCCGATGCCGACGCCGGCATAGGGCTTCAGAACCGTGCCGGGGTACTGAATCAGAAGACTTACCATCGTCGTCCAGGCCAACAACGTCCCGCGTCCTGACTGCACGCCCGACGATCCGATCGATGTCGGCGCGGTCACCTCATGGCCCAGCCCAAACGACTCAGCCTGAATGCCAAGCATATAGCCCGTGAACTCCGGGAAGACACCGGCCTTAAAACCCCCGCCCCCGCCG
>DASUXH010000342.1:0-5483 GCA_036378015.1 Nitrospira sp.
GACGCCTACGCGAAGGGGAATTCCTCGCGCGTTCACGGCTTTAATCACCTCCTCGACCTTCCACCACGCACCGATATTGCCGGGATTGATGCGGACGCAGTCGACGATTGCAGCGGCCTTCAAAGCCAAACGATGGTCGAAATGGATGTCTGCGATGAGCGGGACGGTCATCGCCGCTTTGATGCGTGGTAACGCCGCCGCGGCTTCCTCGTCCGGCACCGCCACGCGGATCAGTTCGCATCCGGCGGTTTCAAGTTGGCGGATCTGCTCCACCGTTGCCGTCACGTCTCTCGTATCCGTCGAACACATCGACTGGACCGACACAGGCGCGTCGCCGCCGATCTTCACCTTGCCGACTTGAACCTGCTTGGTTGGACGTCTGGTAATGTGCATCGATTCAGTCTCGGAAATTAACTGCCCTGCTCATCTCCATGAGGCAGATGGTCGATCGAGACGGAAAGGGATTCCCGCTCGCCCGAATAGATCGGGCTCTTCGCCACCAGCTCCTTGACGCTGCGGTAGATGCCATCGGCCGTCAATCCGTACCGCTCTCTCAACAGATCTTGCGGACCTTGTTCGATGTACCAATCCGGGAGGCCGAGAATCCGAGTCTTGACGGTGACGCCGGCCTCAGAGAGCGCTTCGAGAACCGCGGAGCCGAAGCCGCCCATCTTACAGCCCTCTTCGACCGTCACCACATAACGGACCCGCTTGGCGAGGTTGACGATCAGTTCCTGGTCCAGCGGCTTGACGAAGCGGGCGTTGATGACCGCGGTCGACAGCCCTTCCTCATTCAGTTGCTCCGCTGCCTTCACCGCCGGCCATACGGACACGCCGACCGCGACAATGGCCACGTCGGTTCCGTCGCGCAACAGCTCGCCCTTGCCGATGGACAATTCCTTCAGTTCGCGATCCATCGGAACGCCCAGGCTGACGCCTCTCGGATAGCGGACGGATGCAGGGCCCTCATACGCGAGGGCGGTCTTGAGCATGTGCTGTAACTCGTTCTCATCTTTCGGCGCCATGACGACCATGTTGGGCATGTGCCGCAAGTATGCATAGTCGAAGGCTCCGTGATGCGTCGTCCCATCCTCGGCGACGAGACCGCCGCGATCGACGCAGAACGTCACAGGCAGATTCTGAGTGGCTACGTCATGGACGACCTGATCATACGCGCGTTGGAGGAACGTGGCATACATCGCGACAACCGGCCGCATCCCCTGGGCGGCCAAGCCGGCTGCAAACGTCACGGCATGCTGTTCGGCAATGCCAACGTCATAGAGTCGTTCGGGAAATTCCTTTTCAAAGGCATTCAGGCCCGTGCCCTCGCACATCGCTGCGGTGATCGCCACGATCCGCTCGTCTTCACGAGCCAGTTGGACCAGGGACTCGATGGCGATCTGTGTATAGGAAGGTCTTGCCGCCTTCTTTGCCGGCGCGCCGGTTTCCCGGACAAACGGCGGACAGGCATGGAACCAGACCGGGTTTTTCTCAGCCGGTTCATAACCCAGACCTTTCTTAGTGATGACATGGAGGAGAACAGGCCCCTTCATCTTGAGCACATTCTCGAGGGTCGGCAGCAGATGCTCGAAGTTATGGCCGTCGATGGGACCGGCATACCGGAATCCCAGTTCTTCAAACAGTAACCCTGGGAGGATCGCACCTTTGGCTAACTCTTCGGCGCGACGGGCGAGTTTCTCGACGTCGTATCCGATATGTGGGATCTTCCTCAGCAGCTGGCCCGTTTCCTCCCGCATCTTCGTAAAAAACTCGCCGGTGAACGTTCGGTTCAAGTAGGAGGAAATCGCGCCGACGTTCTTGGAGATCGACATTTGATTGTCATTGAGGATGACGATGAAATCCTTGCCAAGGCCCCCGGCATGGTGCAGCCCTTCGAGCGTCATGCCGGCGGTCATTGCCCCATCGCCAACGACGCAGACAACCTTGTGCTTGAGGTTCTGCTGATCCCGGGCCTCGACCATGCCGTAAGCTGCGGAAACGCCAGTGCCTGCATGCCCCGCATTAAAGGTGTCGTAGACGCTTTCTTCCCGCTTGCAGAATCCGCTCAATCCGCCATATTGGCGAAGGGTATGGAACTGCTCCCGCCGACCGGTCAAGAGCTTATGGGCATAGGCTTGATTGCTGGTGTCCCAGACGATCTTGTCGTGGGGGGTATCCATGAGATAATGCAGCGCCACGGTCAACTCGACCACGCCCAGGTTCGAGGCCAGATGCCCCCCCACACTGGATACTGCTCCGATGATCTGCTCCCTAAGTTCTTGGCAGAGTTTGGGAAATTGTGCGGGTTTGAGCCGCTTCAGATCAGCGGGGCTGTGGATGGTCTTCAAAATCGACATGACGAAACTCCTTTGCGAGAGTTCATGCGCCCAGTACTAGGGCTGAGTCCAGATAGGCTTGCGAAGGGCTATGCGGTTTGCATGCTGGCGTGGACAGTCTCACACAACCCTCCATAGCTGTCAAGCGGATAGGGGTTCAGACCTCCCCCCGGACATCACCTGTGGAACCGGTAGGTAAACAACACTCCTAACGTAAAATCCGCGGCGCCACCGGTAATGAAATCAACATTCTCAATCGCATAGGCCTGCCAGAGCCAATGCGGCGTAAGGCGGTAACTGAACCCGGCCACGACCTCGGTGGCACCCTTGTCGAAGACCTCCAATCCGACGTTACGGAAGGGGGTCGTGTAATAGTCAAATTGCAGGGTCAGGGACAGGTCGGGGGACCAAAGGTATTCGGCCGCCGCCATTCCCATCAGCGTGGGGTACAACGCCTGGCCGGCGATCCGTCCGGTGGGGACCACCCCGTTTAAGTTGCCGTGGACGATCCACCGGCTCGTGAGGGCCTTCTCCACCGCGAGGCCAAGGCCAAAATCCGTGCTGCCGCTGCCGAAGAGGTCGTTTTTATCTCCCGTTGGAAGCTTGATCGCCGTGCGAAGCGAGAGGGCCGGCATGACCGAGGTTTCTCTGTACAACTGGTATTTGACCTGCACCATGCTGTCGCCGAGACCGAGCGCGCCCTTGGTTCCATTGATGATCTGCTGGCCATTACGGGTCACGTTATAGATGTAATTGACTTGACTTAGCGCACTCCGCGCCGGCGAGAGGCCGGTGGTGGCCCGTTCGACCGCTTCGATCATGCCGGACATGAAGCCCGTATAGCGGTACAGGAGGGGGATTTCCAGACCGACCTCGAGCTTCGAAGTCGCGCCATACCGCAGAAAGAGCCCATTGCGGAGGGTTTCAAACTTCATCTCGGTGCTGGCGGTCGGCGTCTGTTGCGAATACACGGCGGAAGTCTCGGCCAGTTCTAGCCGCACGTCGAAGGTGCCGCGGCTAAGCACGGCGGCACGGTCCGCCGGCATATTCAACACCAACTGCTGGAGGGGATTGAAGTTTCGTACCGGAAACGGTCCGAATCCTTCAGCTCTGGTCTCGACGGGATGCAGGCAGAGGGCGGTGGCCAAGGCCACCAAGACTATCCGAACGGTTCCATTCCTTCGCCAACGATCGAGCGGCGCCGCCTTAGTATGGGAAGTCCAAGCCGGCGAAGATGGCGCCACCCTCCTTGCTAAAGCCATAGTCTATTCGGCCGACGACGTTGGGTCGAACGATGCCCCGAAAGCCGATGCCCGGCGTCATGCGGTAATCCTTAAAGCTCACATCTTTAAAACTGTTAAAGACCTGTCCGGTGTCGAGGAACGGCGCAAATTCGAAATCAGCCGCCACCCCGGCGATTTTAGCTCTGGCGATATGAATGCGCTCCTCGATGCTCGCGGCAATCAGATTCTTGTCGATGAATCGGTCGACGCCGTAGCCTCTGAGATTGTTCTGTCCCCCCAAGGAGCTCTGTTCAAAGAATGGAACTTGATCACCGAGGGTGGCCTGCAAGTCGGCCCTGATCACAAGAATGGCGCGCTTCGATTCGCTTGGAAAAATCTTCTTGATGTCTAACTCATAGCGAGAATACAGGGGATGATTGTCATTGCGTGCGTTGACGTTGAGTTCTGCGTAGGCCGTGACAGCCATGCCGTCGGTCGGGGTCGTCAAATGATTTCTCGTATCGTAGTAGAAGGTTGCACGGTTACCGACGATAATCGTTTCGCCCTGCACCCCGGGAACGGTCGGAAAGACATTTCCGGTGAAGGGCAGATCCGTCGCGCCTTCTTGCAGGCTCACCTGTCGGAAACGCTGGCTAACCGCGATCTGGGTGACCTCGTTCGCATAGACGCCGAAGCGCCAGTTCGCTCGGATTTCTCGGGCCGTATAGTTCGTTTCATTTCCCTCAACGGTGGTTTGACCAAGGCCGAAAAATCGAGACGTCGCGTTCTTGAAGAACGTTCCGCCGAAGTTGAGAAAATATCGACCGTTACTGAACGCCGGATCCGTATAGTTGAAGAGTATTTTGCGTTCGATTTTCTCGGAGAGCGAGGCGATGAACTGCATCGTCCGGCCCCCCGTATCGTAGCGAAACAGGTTAAAGGTGCCTCTCCATCCCACAATGGTGTTTCTGATCAACATCGGAGCCATCAAATACTTCAACTCCCCGTCCGGATCGGTGATAAGGATAGGCACGATTAGCCCGGCATCGCTCCCATCGTTCTTGGAAGAGGAGGCGGAAGGGATAGGAAAAATCTGCGTGTCCGCTATCGCTGGTCCGATCCAAACCGCTCCTAGTGCTGCGAGCAGGCATACAAGAAAGACGGCGATGCCGCGCAGGATGGTCATGAGCGATTGGCTCGAGAATGTTACGGGGATTTGATCTTTTCGGATTTCTTGCGGAGCTGGTCGACGAGGTCGGCATAGCTGCCGTTGCGGAGGATTTTGCTGAACTGCCCGCGGTAATTGTTCACGAGACTGACGCCGTCGACGACGACGTCATAGACGCGCCATTCCGACGCTTTGCGGATCAATCGGTAATCGAGAGGAATCTCCGTTTTACCGGTCAGAACTTTTGTCCGCACCTCGGCATATTCTTTTTCATTCCGCTCGTTGATGTACTGCACGCCGTCACCGGTATACGATTCGATTTTGTCGGCGTAGGTGTTCACAAGCAACGTTTGGAAGAGCGAGACGAATTCCTGCTTGTCCTTATCCGATAAATTGTTCCACGAAGCTCCAAGGGAACGCCGAGACATCTCTTGGTAATCAAACCGCTCGCCGACGACCTTTTCGAGCAACTGCCGGCGCTCATTCGCTTTAGCAGGTTGCTTGAGCTCCTTTTCGGCCAGGATGCGGAGAACTTCATCGATCGTCGCTCGCATGGCGTCCGTCGCTTCCCCGGCGTATGCAGGGTCGGTCCCAACGCCCGTGAATAAGACCGCCGACCCCACGACGAGGCCGCAGACCCACGCTCGAGCGGCTTTCCACCGCACGCATGCACCCATCTTCATCATGACGTCTCCCTCTTGCGCAGATAGCGACCCGTCCTCGACGATTGACGGGTCATTTCACATTACCATGGAC
>DASUXH010000343.1:0-5150 GCA_036378015.1 Nitrospira sp.
GCCTTCCACCCCAGGAGGGACCGTCAAGGAGGTGTCCTTCACGTCGCCGGCCTTTTCGCCGAAGATCGCCCGCAGCAGCTTCTCTTCCGGCGTGAGTTGGGTTTCGCCCTTTGGCGTTACTTTACCGACCAGGATATCGCCCGGCTTCACTTCCGCACCGATGCGAATGATGCCGCTCTCATCGAGGTTGCGGAGCGCTTCTTCGCCGACATTCGGAATGTCGCGGGTAATATCTTCCTTGCCGAGCTTGGTATCGCGCGCTTCCACCTCGAATTCCTCGATGTGGATCGAGGTGAACGCATCTTCACGGACCAGTTTTTCGCTCAGGAGGATGGCGTCTTCGAAGTTGTACCCGCCCCACGGCATGAACGCCACCAGCACGTTCTTGCCAAGCGCTAATTCACCTTGATCGATCGCTGGCCCGTCCGCAAGGACCTGACCTTTTTTCACCGGCTGTCCGATACGGACGACCGGGGTTTGCGTGATGCAGGTGTTCTGATTCGACCGCTGGAACTTGATCAGATCGTAGACGTCCAAACCGGTATCGTTGCGCTTCCGTCCTTCCTTGCTATCGGATCGCACCACGATCCGTGTCGCGTCGACGCTTTCAACGACGCCCGACCGGCGCGACTGGACCACATAGCCCGAATCCCGCGCCACGACGGCTTCCATACCGGTGCCGACCAACGGCGCCTCCGCCTGGAGCAGCGGCACCGCCTGCCGCTGCATGTTCGACCCCATCAACGCGCGGTTCGCGTCGTCGTGTTCCAGAAACGGCACCAATGCAGTGGCGACGCTGACCACTTGTTTCGGGGAGACATCCATGTACTCGACCCGATCAGGGGTCACCGTAACGAAATCACCGCCGGATCTCGCCGACACCGTTTCCGATACCAACCGCCCGCCGCCGTCCAGTTTGGAATTGGCTTGAGCGATCAGAAACTTGTCCCCTTCGATCGCGGAGAGAAATTCGATCTGATCGGTCACCCGACCTTTTTCGACCCGACGATACGGAGCTTCGATGAATCCGAATTCGTTGATCCGGGCAAACGTCGCAAGCGAAGTGATCAATCCGATATTCGGACCTTCCGGCGTTTCGATCGGACAGATTCGGCTATAGTGGGAAGGATGCACGTCGCGCACTTCGAATCCGGCGCGTTCTCTCGTCAATCCGCCAGGACCAAGCGCCGACAACCGTCGCTTATGCGTGATCTCGGCCAGCGGATTGGTCTGATCCATGAACTGCGATAACTGGCTGCTGCTGAAAAACTCTTTGACAGCAGCAACGACCGGCTTCGCATTGATCAAGTCGTGCGGCAGCACCGTCTCCATGTCGAGCAGGTTCATCCGCTCCTTAATGCTGCGCTCCATACGTACCAGACCGAGGCGGAACTGGTTTTCCAGCAGTTCGCCAACGGACCGGACGCGACGATTTCCCAAGTGGTCGATGTCGTCGATTTCACCTTTCCCCATCTTGAGGTTGACGAGATAGCGGATGACTTCCACGATGTCCTCGGACTTTAATGTCCGTTGCTCCAACGGCAGATCCAGGCCCAATTTCTTGTTCAGTTTCAATCGCCCGACCGGCGAAAGGTCGTACCGCTTGGAGTTCAAGAATAAATTGTCGAAGAGCGCCCTGGCGGTTTCTACCGAGGGCGTTTCTCCCGGCCGCAGACGGCGGTAAATCTCCACCATCGCTTCTTCTTTGGATACCGTCCGTTCCATTTCGAGCGTGTCGAGAATAACGGGCGTAGAGGTCGCCGCATCAAAAAAGATGACATTGAATTCCTCGATGTCGCTTTCAATGATCTTTTCGATGATCTCAGCCGTGAGCCGCTGGTTTTTTTCCACGAGCTTGTTCTTCTTGGCATCGACGACTTCGCTCAACACCGCCCGGCCAACCAACTCGCTTGGCGCTACGGGAATCTCTTTGACGCCGGCCGCTTTCAGTTTGGCGATGATGCCTTTCGTGAGTTTGGCACCTTCCCGCACGAGCGGTTCCTTGCCGCCCTTGTCCGCAACTTCCGACGACGCACGCATGCCCTGATGGATCTCGGGATCCAACTTACGCATCAACTTGCCCTTCGCCACCCGGATTTCTTCCACCGGGTAATACATTTTCAACAAATCGTCGCTCGAAAACCCGAAGGCCTTCAGCAAAATCGTCGCGGGCATTTTCCGACGGCGGTCGATCCGGACATACAAGATGTCGCGCGCATCGAATTCGAAGTCCAGCCATGATCCGCGATAGGGGATGATGCGGGCACTGTACAGCACTTTGCCGCTCGCATGGGTGCGGCCCTTATCATGCGTAAAAGAGGCGCCGGGGGATCTGTGCAACTGGCTGACGACGACGCGTTCGGTTCCATTGACGATAAACGTTCCGCGTTCGGTCATCAGAGGCAGCTCGCCGACGTAGACCTCCTGCTCGCGCACGTCGAGCACTTTCTTCTTGGGACCCTTGTCTTCTTTGTCGAAGACCACCAAACGCACACGCAGCTTGAGCGGCACGGCGAAGGTCATGCCTTGCTCGAGGCATTCACGCTCGTCGTACTTCGGTGTCCCGAGCGTGTAGCTCGTGACTTCAAGGATCGCCGTGTTGTTGTAATCGGGAATCGGAAACACGCTGGCCAAGGCCGCCTGCAATCCGTGATCCTTCCGTCGTTCCGACTCGACCTCGAATTGAAGAAACTCCTCGTAGGAGCGCTTCTGGATCTCAATGAGATCCGGAATGTCGATGCTGGTCCGAATACGGGAAAAATCCTTCCGTTCGACGAACTCTTGTAGAGTCGTTTCGGGCATTCCGCAGTCCTCCACTACATATGGTTGGGCTTGGGCACCCATTCATCACGGGTGCCCGCAGATTGCTGAACGGACCGAGCTTACTTGATCTCGACCTTCGCGCCGCTCTCTTCGAGCTTCTTCTTCATGGCATCGGACTCTTCCTTGGTCGCCCCCGTCTTGACTGGCTTCGGCGCCCCTTCGACCAAGTCCTTGGCTTCCTTGAGTCCAAGGTTCGTGAGTTCGCGAACCACCTTGATAACTTGAATCTTCTTGTCGGCCGGGGCAGAAGCGAGAATGACGTCAAAGGCTGTCTTCTCTTCGGCCGGAGCCGCAGCGGCTCCTCCGCCGGCGGGTGCCGCGGCGACGGCGACGGGAGCGGCGGCAGTGACTCCGAACCGGCTCTCCAACCCCTTCACCAATTCGGCCAAATCCAGCACGCTCATGCTTTCGATGGCTTTGATCAATTCCTCCTGCGACAACTTCGTGGCTGTGGCTGACATGTCCCCGTCTCCTTTCCGTTTATCCTGAATGGCTACAATGACTCTCACAAACTTGGTCAACACCGCGTTCAAGGTATAGACGACGCCGCGCATGGGCCCTTGCATGGCCGACAACAGCATCGCGATCAACACTTCCTTCTTGGGCAGCTTGGCAACAGCCGCCAATTCAGTCGGCTGCAGAACCTTGCCCTCAAGGACGCCGAGCATGATCCGAATCTTTTCCTCGCGCTTTTCAGCGGCAATGAAGTCTTTGAGGATCTTGGTCGGCAACACAGGATCGTCGTAGCCGATCACGACGCCAGTGGGCCCTTTGAGATACGCCTTCAAGCCGGCCACGGTCGTCCCCTCGGCCGCTCTGATCGCCAGTGTATTCTTGACGACCTTGTATTCAGCCTTCGCTGCTCGCAGCTGCTTACGCAGTTCCGTGACGTGGTTGACCGGTAGGCCTGCACATTCGGTGACGATCGCCAATCGCGCACGACCGAACTTTTCCGTCAGTTCCGCAACCGCTGTGGCTTTCTCTTCCTTCTTCATCTCATCCCCTCTTCTCTAGCCGGCTCTCCGCTTAGCTCCATTGCTTTGCCAGGGCAACCGCGTCCAATTTAATACCCGGTCCCATGGTGCTCGAAATCGTGACGCTCTTCAGATAGCGCCCCTTGCATGAGGCTGGTTTGGCCTTGACGACGGCCTCTAGAACCGCCGAGGCGTTGTCGTAGAGTTGATCCGGCTGGAACGACACCTTGCCGACCGGAACTTGGACGATGCCGGCCTTCTCCACCTTGTATTCGACTCGACCTTTTCGAATCTCTGCGACGGCCTTGCCGACCTCGAAGGTCACGGTGCCGGTCTTCGGATTCGGCATGAGACCCCGAGGGCCCAGCTGCTTGCCGAGTTTACCGACCGAGGCCATCAGGTCCGGCGTCGCGATCGCATAATCAAAATCCATCCAGCCGCCCTTGATCTTCTCCATAAGATCGTCAGCGCCGACAAAATCTGCTCCAGCCTGACGCGCTTCCTGTTCTTTTTCCCCCTTCGCAAAGACGATCACCCGCACCTTCTTGCCGGTGCCATGGGGAAGTGACGTCGTGCCGCGTACCATTTGATCCGAACGCTTGGGATCCACACCCAGCCGGATTGCGAGATCCACGGATTCGTCGAATTTCACATATGCCGCGCTCTTGACCAGCGCGACGGCTTCGCGGAGCGCATACGGACGCGGCTCCATCTTCGCCATCGCGGCCTTCATTTTCTTGCCCATCGCAAATACTCCTTGCGTTAGCCTTACCCCTGAACCACGACCCCCATGCTCCGGGCAGTCCCTTCAATGATCTTCACGGCACCGTCGAGATCGGCGGCGTTCAAATCCGCCATCTTCTTTTGAGCGATTTCTGTCAGCTGTTTCCGCGTGATCTTTCCGACCTTATCCTTCTGAGGTACGCCCGACCCCTTAATGATGCCGGCCGCTTTCTTGAGGAGATCAGAGGCCGGCGGGGTCTTCATAATAAAGGTGAACGACCGGTCCTTATAGACGGTGATGATCACCGGGATAATGCTGTCTCCTTCCTTCTGCGTCTTGGCGTTGAACTGCTTGCAGAATTCCATGATGTTCACGCCATGCTGACCCAACGAAGGGCCGACCGGAGGAGCCGGGTTCGCCTTGCCGGCCGGAATCTGCAATTTGATTTGAGCCGATACTTCCTTCGCCATGCGCTACTCCTCTATATGCGTTCCACCTGCAGAAATCCGAGTTCTACCGGCGTCGACCGTCCAAAGATGCTGACCATGACCTTGAGGCGGTTATGGTCTTGATCGACTTCATCCACAATACCGTTGAAGCCGAGGAACGGTCCATCGACAATGCGGACG
>DASUXH010000344.1:0-5390 GCA_036378015.1 Nitrospira sp.
TGGCCGTCGTCGCACGCAACATCAGCGACCGCAAGCAGGCAGAAGCCGATTTGCGCCATACGAGCGAGGAATTGCGCGCGAAAAATGAGGCCCTGGCGCGCACAAACGAAATGCTTTCGGCAGCACAGCACGCGGCCGCGCGGGCCCAGCGACTCTCGGCCATCGGCCAGTTCGCCGCCACCGTTGCCCACAAGATCGGCACGCCGCTGACCGCGCTCTCCGGCCACGTGCAATTGCTCATGGAGGATCTGTCACTGCCGTCGAAAGTCAGAGGCCGATTGCAGACGGTTGAAGCGCAGATCGAACGGACCTCTCGCATCATCCAGGATCTCCTTCTGTATACGAGGCGCGCACCGCCCGTCCGGACCAAGATTGACCTCAATGAATGTCTGCGGGAATGCGCGAGCCTGTTCCGGACGGAATGCGAACGTCAGCACGTCACTTGCATTACCGAACTGACCGCGGATCTCCCACCAGTCGAGGCGGATCGTCAGCACATGCAAGAGGCATTCAACCACCTCATCGAAAACGCGCTCCAGGCAATGCCCAGCGGCGGGTCGCTGTGCCTGCGCACAAGACTCACTGATCCGGTCTTGCTAGGTCGGGGACTGCAGTCAGGCGCAGTGGCCGTCGAAATTGCCGATACAGGACACGGCATCAAACCGGATCATTCGGCGCAGATTTTTCAACCGTTTTTCACGACCAAACAAGCGGGGCGCGGGACGGGTCTGGGCTTGGCCATCGTACAAGAAACCGTGCGGGCCCACGACGGGAGGATCACCGTCGACAGCGAGCCCGGCAAGGGAACGACATTCACCATTCAATTGCCCGCAGCAGAGCGAGCGCCTGCTGTTGCCGAAAAAGGAATACGTTAATGGATGAGCCTTCTCATATACTGGTCGTCGACGACGACGAGGAAACGGTGACGCTGCTTCGGGAAATTCTCTCGAAGGAAGGCTACAGCGTCGATACCGCGGGCGACGGAAAGACGGCGCTCGATCGAGTCAGCGGCCGTCCTCCGGATCTGGTCATTTCCGACATTCACATGCCCGACCTGGACGGCATGGGCCTGCTCGCGGAACTCCGGGTTCGCCATCAGGATGTCCCTGTCATTTTGATGACCGCATACGGTTCGCTCAAAACCGCCGTGGACGGCCTCCGCTCGGGCGCATTCGACTATTTGAGCAAACCCTTCATCGTGGACGACATACGGCTGGTGGTCCGGCGGGCCCTGGAGCACAAAAATCTTTCCCGACAAAACCAAGCGCTGAAAGAACAGCTCCGGCATCGGTATCGCTTCGACAATCTGGTCGGCAGCAGCCCAGGAATTGTCTCGGTGTATAAGTCGATCGCTCGTGTCGCCAACACGGAGAGTACCGTCCTCCTCCAGGGCGAGAGCGGCACAGGCAAGGAGTTGATCGCCCGTGCAATCCACGCCAACAGTGCAAGGAGCGCCGGTCCTTTTGTCGCCGTCGATGGAGGCTCTCTGGCGGAAACACTGCTGGAATCGGAGCTATTCGGTCATGAGCGAGGGTCATTCACCGGTGCGGTGGCGTCGAAGAAAGGCCTGCTGGAAAAAGCCCATCTTGGCACCTGCTTTCTGGATGAGGTCGCCGATCTCTCGCCGGTTTTGCAGGGGAAGCTGTTGCGCGTTATTCAGGAGCGGGAAATTCGACGGGTCGGCAGTACGAATCCGATGACCATCGACGTCCGCATCGTGGCCGCTTCAAAGAAGGATCTGGAGCAGCTGGTCAAGGCCGGGACGTTCCGCGAAGATTTGTATTATCGGCTGAATGTCGTGACCATCAACATCCCACCGCTACGGGAACGGGCTGAGGACATCCCTCTCTTGACGCAGTATTTCATTCAAATGTACGGAGGGAAGAAATCTCCGCCGGTGACCGGCATCACGCCGGAAGCAATGGCTTTGCTCAATCGATATTGGTGGCCGGGGAACATCCGGGAGCTCGAGCACGCGATCGAGCGCGCCTTGGCGCTCACCCCGCATCCTGTGATTTTCCCAGAGGATTTGCCGCAGAGCATTCAAAGCGCCACCGTTCAGGCCGCCGCCCAGGCGCGGGGATGGGTGACCCTGGCCGAACTCGAGAAAGACCATATTTTGCGAGTGCTCGAGGCGCATAACCAAGATCTTGGCAGGGCCGCTGCTATTTTGGGGATACATCGCAAAACACTGCTGAGAAAACTTCGCTATTTCGGTTTCCCCTGCTGACGCGGGACATTTTGTCCATCCCCGGACAGGCCGTCCTTTCTGACAAGGGTCTTTCCCTGTCTGCCTAAGGAAACCCTAGCGAGTCGCTCGGTTCATCGAAGGCCTCAAGGTCCAAACCTTGCTACTCGTCTCAATGTTCCATCGACGGCAAGGAGGTTTTGCAATGGACGGTTACGGAAAGCGCGTCCTCATCGCTGAGGATGACGACACGATTCGGATGCTCATTGCTGCCATCTTGAGCGACGCGGGCTACAACGTCTATGAGGCGTGCGACGGCCTTGAGGCGGTCGACTCGCTCAAGAAACGGCGCTATGACGTGTTGTTGACCGACTACCATATGCCAAAAATGGACGGGCTGGAGTTGCTGGACTTGGCGCGGGCGATGTGGCCCGATCTGCCCGTGATTGTCGCAACCAGCGACGTACTCCTCAAAGGACAGACGGCTCACGGCTTGTTGGAACCCGCCTATGCGATCCTTGAGAAGCCGTTCGACCGCTCCGAGCTGCTCAACACGATCCGATCGGCGATCCTTGGATTGCCAAATCCGCTCCTTCATACCGGACGGCAATCAAACGCTGTTTATCAAGTCTTTGCAGTATAAGAAAACACGCTGGCCGGTACTATCAAGCACAGCCATGGAAGTCGATCGCACCTTCTCTCAATGGTCGATAGGCCCACGGATCAAATGGAGCGCCGTGTTCGGGGGATGGGCGGTCGGATTAGCACTGCAGACTGTGCTTACCCTGGCGGGGCTGGGATTCGGGGCCTGGGCTATCGATCTTCACGAGGCTAATCCCGCTGAAGGCATTCCCATTGGAGCGGCCGTCTGGACCGGCTTGTCCATGCTGATGTCGGCATTCCTCGGCAGCTACCTGACTGCCCGCCTATCCGGCAGCCCTGAGCGTCGCGACGGTGTCTATCATGGCGTCGTCGTGTGGGGAGTCAATTGGCTGATCTTCGTTTGGCTGACGACCACGCCTATGGCCACGATGATCGGCGGAGCCTTTGCGATCTTCGGCACTACGCTCCAAACCCTGGGTCCGACGCTCTCCCATGCGACGTCCACGGCCGTATCGAGGACTGCCGGTCGCATCACCTTGTCCCTCGACGATCTGCGACGGGAAATCGAATCGGTCCTTCGCACGGGTGCCGGATCGGAGGTTCACCCGGAGGCCCTTCCGCGCGACCCGGTCCGCACTGCCGACATGCAACGGCAACGCGAACGGTTGAGCCGTCTCACCGATCAATCTTTGGCGGAACTACGCGGCAAGCTGACGGCCTTGGATCGCGACGCCGCCGTCCATCTGATGGTGAATAAGTTCGGGCTGTCTGACGCGCAGTCCAAGGACGTCGTGCAGTCGACGATCGGGTTGCTTGGGTCCGGGCAAAATACGCTTCCCGGTACCAAGCGTCCTCTCACCGCTCTTGAAGCGGATGCGTTGGATCGTTTGGGCATGGTCTCGCTATGGCTGGCCGGATTGGCGCTGATCAGTCTGGGCGTCTCAGCGGTTGGCGGGTTGGTTGGAACCCCTGAGGAAGCCTTGCTCGAATCGATCACACGAACAGAATCCTATCGAGACATCAGACGAGCGAGTTGAGGTAGCGTTACCAGCCCGAGGTAAGCCGCAGGTCGTCTCCTCCGCGGCCTCAGACCCCGGCTGCCGGCAGCGTATACCGCTCCTGAATTGCCCCGGAGATGCGTTGCCGGCTGTCCTGCGCGGAAAGGTGCGGCATATCCTCCACCTCATGGACGATCTCGGCCAATGAAGGATCCTTAATGGCCGTTTTCATCCACCGAGAGTAGTCTCCCTGTCGAAGGTGATGGAGCCACGTCTCGTCGTCCACGCCATCCGCGAGTTGCCGGAACATGATGAGATTTTGCGCCCGAAGATTTAATTTACCGTTCGGACCCCTGAAGTAGAAGCTGCGCTCGGGAGGCAGCTCCCCTTCCGCATATTTTCGGCGATGCCTCTGCCGCTCGGCGCGTGGGAGTGCCATCGTGAATATTTCCGGCGGGAGGTTTTCGGTCCTCTTCCACAGCAGCGCCTCGCCGGGCTTCAGGTCTTCCACATCGACGGCGCTCATTCCGGGAAAATGGTGATCCGCCAAAGATTGTAAGGTTGTGACCGGCTTGTGCCCGAGCGCGATGGCCGAATCGACCGAGTGCAGCACTTCGGGCGCGAGTCGATCAGGATGCACGGTCACAAAGATCATGCTTTGGAAATCTCGAAGAGATTCGGGCGTCGGACGCCAGACGGTCGACATTAAATGATGAGCTTCATCCACCAGAATACGATGAGGTCGGCCCGTCTGCAGACGCCTCTGTTGCAATTGAGGCAGCAGTTCCAAAAAGAAGGCCGGGCGATCCTCGAGCGGAAGCCCAACCAAATTCACGACGACCGGCGCCTTTGGAGTTTCCAGGGCAGTGATTACCTCGGCTACCGTCGGGCCTCGCTGGGAATTCCCGAAGACGATCATTTTCTCCATCGAAGGGTAATCCCCTTCGGGATCAATGACGCAGACCTGATAACCCTGGTCAACCAACTGCTCGAGAATGGCGTAGGCCAGGGTCGATTTTCCGCTGCCCGAGGTGCCGGCGATCAACACGTTTTCACCGACCGGTGACATCGTCGCCGGCTCGCCATTGCGCCGAGTTCCCAACGTAACGCGATGCCGAGCGCACCCTTTCGCACGGGCCGCCAGATCATCGGCGACCAGAGCAAGCAATGCCTCGGCCGTACCGGCTCCATTACTTTGAGCGGTCACCCAATCAGCTGCCTCGCGCAGCGTGGGAACCGCGCTCGCCACGGCAACGGCCAGCTCGCTTGCGTGCAACAGGGCGTGGTCGTTTTCACTGTCCCCGATGCCTACGACCTCATGGGGAGATAGCTTCAGCTCGTCCAGTGCTGCAGCCAGCCCGGTGGCCTTATTAACGCCGGGAGGGAGGACCATGACCGCTTCCCGGTTGAAAATGACGTGGTGCTCGAGTCCCAGATCGCGGATCGCTTCCATGACCGCCACCTCGTGAGGCCTCACCGTCGCAATGATGGAGTCGCCCACGTCCAGGGGAACGCCTTTTCGCTTCAGAGCGTCCGTCAACAGAGGCGACGCCGGTTCGGCTAAAAGACGCTGGTCGCGTGTTGCAGGGCGGTACAGTACC
>DASUXH010000345.1:0-7346 GCA_036378015.1 Nitrospira sp.
CAATGCTTCAAATTAAAGATGTCATGACGCCTCAAGCTGAAGTCATTTCCCCTGACGCCACCACCGAAGATGCCGCATCACTCATGAAGACGCTCGACATAGGGGTTCTCCCAGTGTGCGATGACGAGGGCCTGGTGGGAGTATTAACGGATCGAGACTTGGTCGTGCGGGTATTGGCGGTCACGCGCGACCCGAAGGCGATGCTCGTCGGAGAGGCCATGACGCCCTCGGTCGTCTATTGTTTTGAAGACGACGACGTGGAACATGCGGCTGCCATCATGGCAGGGCAACAGATACGCAGATTGCCGGTCTTGGACAAGACCCGCAAATTAGTGGGCATTGTGTCCATGGGAGACATTGCAGTTCACAGTCAGGATCATCAATTGAGCGGCAAGGTGCTTGAGGACGTTTCGCAGCCCTCGGTGCCTAAGCGAAGCGAAACAACGGATCAGGGAGACGGGGTCGGTCGAGCGGCGTAAACGAGATTAAATTATGATGGTGCACGGTTCGGCGCTGTTGTTGGCAGGCATATTGGCAGGCGTATTGGAAGGAAGTCTGGCCGCAAGCTTCGCGGCACCGGTGGTCGCCATTGACCCGCCGAACCCAAGCCCGGGCCCGACGTTCCCGAACCCACAGCCGACTCCTCCGCCGCCGCCCGTTCCACCGACAACGCCTTTGCCAGGGCCTGGTCCGACACAACCTCCGCCACCCTCGCCGCCGCCGCCTTGAGCGGTGAAGGTGAGGCGAGAACCGCTTAGCAAAAGTTCAAGCGATACGTCAAGTGGAGCGCTGTAGATGAGCTTGCATAACCGTGAAATAGCCGCTCTTCGAGTGGTTTCTCTCGTCGTCCGCGGTCTGATCAAAGGCCCCCTTGGGACCTGCCAGGCTGGTCGTCCCACGCGATGAGCCTTGACGCTCTACCGTCTAGGCAAACGTAAAAGGAAGGAGACGCTATGATCAATCGCATGATGCCTATAAAGGTCTCGACTGTTTTTTCGGCGGTTGTTCTCGCAGCCATCATGAGCCAGCCGGTGCCGGCATTCGCCGAAGGGACCGACGGTCCTCTTCACCTGGTTTCCGGAACCTTGCTTAAGCTCGACTTAACCGCCGGGCGAGGACTGTTGAGGACGGACTTGGGCCGTCCGATCTATTTCGATGTCCCCAAAGCCTATTTGTTCGAGAACGTCATCGTCGGCGCACGAATTGCGCTCCGGCTCGATGACCAAGGCCGCGCACTCAAAGTCATGGACACCGCCATTCCCGATTTGGTTGCGGAGCCAGATCAGTCGGTGGCGGTGAGTGCGCCAGACTCCTTCGAGCAGTGACAGGCTATGACTGCTGTCTCCGACGGGCGAGCGTCCTAGCTTACCCGTCAGCGTTTTCCTCGGAATCCCATTCGACGACCGCTTTCAGCGGTAGGTGATCGGACGCCCTTGCCGAGAGCCTGGTGCGATGCACCAGAATCGACTTGAGCCGACCGGTGGGCCTGATCCAAATTCGATCCAGCGCCAACGCCGGTCTGAAGGAAGGAAAAGTCGGAAGAGCGGGGGTGTATCCGAAAATCGCCTTGATGGCCCGCAGCGGACGGCCCCACAGCCACCATTCGTTGAAGTCACCCATCAGCACACAGTTCGATCTCACACATGGAAGCAGCCGCTCGACCTGAAGGCGGCGTTCCGACGGACGCAGACCCAAATGCGTGGCAATGACCTGCACAGTGACTCCGCCGCATGTCACATCCAGGTCGATCGCCCCTCGTGGCTCGTAGGCAGGGACACTGAAGTCCAACAGCCGAATGTCTCCACGCTGGCAACGCGTAAACACCGCATTGCCGTGGTGTCCTTTCCGTTCTAAAAGGGTGGGCCCAGCGATGACTTGGTACTTGGATTCTTCTCCCAGCCAGTGAGCGAGCTCCAAACCGTGTCGATCGGGGGCATCGATTTCCTGGACCGCAATGACGTCGGCGTCCAATTCGCGGATGACGTCACGGATACGGGACGGATCGTATCTCCCGTCGCGACCGACGCACCGATGAATATTGTAGGTGGCGAAGGTCAGGCGCATGTCAGGTCGTTGACTCCCGGCTCGAGTTTTCCTGCGGGCGGTTGGACAGCCACCGTCCCAACGCCCATGCGGTCAACACGATGCCGAGAGCGATCATCACCAATAGCAAAACACTGCCGATGCCGGGATGACGGACGGTTTCAGCCACCTGATCCAGGAATAGCGCGAGCCCTAGAAGTCCGGGAAGTTCGCCGACGACGGTGCCAAGGAAAAAATCCCGCGCCCGGATATGCGAAGCGCCGGCTACGGCATTGAGAATGGAAAAAGGGGCGACGGGAAGCATTCGGAGCGTCACGACGGTCAACACCCCTTTTTTCGCCAGAGTCCGGCTGATGCGATGCACCCATGAGCCAGAGAGATGATCCATCAATCGCCGGCCCAGCATACGGCCGATGCCGAAGGTGAGAAGCGCGCTCGCCGTCATGCCGATCAGCGCATACCAGAATCCCCACCAAGGACCGAACGCCAGAATGGTTACGGCAATCAACACCATGACGGGCATGACCAAAATACCGCCGATGAGAAATCCGGCGACCGTGATCAATAAGGCTGTCGGCCCGCTGGCCACATTCTCCAGGAAAGCAGCCATGGATGAAACGTCCATCAGGCCGCGCAACGGCGTCCAGTGCCACAGTCCGGCGAGCAGGATCAACGCCAAGAGCCCCGCGCAACCGGCGATAACCTGCCGAAGCGCAGGCTTGCGGCGCTCAGCCGGAATGAATTGCATTTCGTAGGGTCGGCTCGGGTCGATAAAGGCTTCGTCGGGGACGACCTCGTTCACATCGGCCGAAACCGTGCCGTCGAAATATGCCAGGGTGCGCGCCCCGCCGCGGAGCCGTTCGACGGCGCCGATCAGTGACCCATCCTTGTCGAGTTCGCGGGCGACTTCCTCAGGGCCGACTCCCAGATGCTCCCCAAGCAACCGATTCCTGAATCCGGCGATCGCCCGTCGTCTGGCCCGATCCGCGGACGCCTCGATTGCCAGGTCACACTCCGTATCAAAGCCCATCGAGCGATTGCTCAAATTGGCCGATCCTACTCGTACGAAGTCATCGTCGACGACGCACACCTTGCTGTGCATGCTGACGCATTGTCCCCGAAGTTCGGGGACCTTTGGATAATTCAGATTCAAGCGGTGAAACCGGTCGGCTGCGCGCAGCCGTTCGAGTACGCGTCCTCTGAGCACGTCCATCGTATGCTGCTCAAGCCACCCGTCGCTGTTAGGATGCAGCACCATCACAATCTCGGGTCCTTTCGGATCCTGCAGGCGCGCGGCCAGACAGTCGGCAATCGTCCGTGACGTGAGGTACTGGGTTTCAATGTAGATATGGCGGCGGGCGTTGTTGAGGGTCTCCAGAAACAGCGCTTCCACCTCGCCGACGGGCGCGCGCGTACCGAACGCGGGCGCCGTCCTGGCAATGGCAACCTGGACATCGGATAGGTCCGGCGTCACGGCTTGCGGCCACAACGCTTCCGACTGGCTAGACGGCCTCGATGGAAGCGGCCGTCCGGTCGCAGCATGCCAGCGAGTGCGGGCCAATTCTCCTAGCGCCCCGGCCACGGGACCGCCTACCATCAACTGTACGTCGTGAAATGGTCGGCAGGGCGTCTCGTCGACGAGCAACACCCGGTCCGGATGGCTCGCGAGATGACGACTCGTGTCCCACCGGCACTGCGCAAAATCCAATCCGCCGGCAAAGGCGAGTGCCTCGTCGACGACGACCACCTTCTGATGATGGGAGGCTCCCACCGGATGCGCGCCGTCCTTATAGAAGTGCAGGCGCCTGTGCGCGGCAAGCTTTGATGGAAGCCACCATTCCCGCTCGTTCCAGTAGATCATGTGGAAGTCCCAGGTCAGGACGTAGATGTGGAGCTGTTTTCTCCGGATCAACAGCGCATGGAGAAATTCTCCCAGGCGGTCGGGAAACCCGTCTGGTTCCCGGTCGATCAACATGCGGATCCGGCTGTCGAAATCCCAGCCGAGAATCATGATGCTGTGACGAGCATTGATCGCTGCGGCGCGAAAGGCCTGAAAGTAGGAATCTCCGTCGATGAGGAACGACGCGCTCTCGGCGCGTTCCACCCGCCAACAATTGCGACCGACCGCGAATACGGACGAGCGCGCGGCTCTCGCCCGGGCCCCTCTGTCGAGCGATTGCCCCTGCAATTCCGACTGCTTCTGTAATTTTCTTGCGACGTTCATTTTACGGTCAGGGGAAAAGTGCAAATCAAGTGCCCTTGCCTGCTCCAGACCGTAAGCGATACGGCATTCAGGGGAACGGCGTGCCTTTCGACCGTCGGGCAGGGGACCAGGTGTCCGCCGTCAGACAGTTTGTCCATGCGTTTCACCCAACCGGCCTACACCCGACAGCAATAATTGTGACGAGCAAGGCGATCGACGAGGGGGTCTATCTCTTGCACCACGCCTTCCTCACGGTCTTTACGCATGCGAAGACGTTAGGACCGGCAACTATGGAAGTCTGCCCTCATTGATCTATGGGGATGTGATGTCACCAAAACAGCACCGTCAGCCACAGCGCCAGTCGCGACAACCAGGAATTGAAAAAGATATGACGCCTCGCCCCAAAAGCGAGGGCCCTGCGCATGGCGGATGCGGAAAGCTCCTGGACAAGGTCGCCCTCATTACGGGAGGCGACAGCGGGATCGGTCGAGCCGTTGCAGTAGCCTACGCTAAAGAAGGCGCCGACACCGCCGTCGTGTACTACGACGAGCATGAAGACGCCAAGGAGACACAGCGTCTCGTGGAGGCGCAGGGTCGTCGTTGCATCCTCATCGCGGGAGACGTCGGCAGAGAGCAGTTCTGCCACAAGGCGGTGGAACGCACGGTTCGGGAACTGGGCCGGTTGGACATACTCGTCAATAATGCCGCGGAACAGCATCCACAGGAAAGTCTCGAACAGATCACAGAGGACCAACTCGAACGCACCTTCCGCACGAATATTTTTTCCTACTTCTTCATGGGAAAAGCCGCGTTGCCCCACTTGAAGGAAGGAAGCGCCATCATCAACACGACCTCGGTCACGGCCTACAAAGGCAGCGCCCAGTTGCTGGACTATTCATCGACCAAGGGCGCCATCGTCGCCTTTACGCGGTCGCTGTCTCAGGCGTTGGCCGACAAGCATATTCGCGTCAATGCGGTGGCGCCCGGCCCCATCTGGACGCCGCTGATTCCCTCCACATTCCCCGCAGATAAGGTCGCCACGTTCGGTTCTGACGTTCCGCTCAAACGCGCAGGGCAACCCGAGGAAGTCGCTCCCAGTTATGTCTTTCTTGCGTCGCAAGATTCGTCCTATACGACCGGCCAGGTGCTGCATCCCAACGGAGGAACGGTCGTCAATGGATGACGTCCCGACGGATGACGTCCCGACGCAGGACGTATCAACGTGAATGGCTAAGGAGGGATCCTTATGGCGAAGCGGACGTCGCAAAGGTCGAATAGTTCACAACCGCAGGACGCGGTTCAGTTGTTGAAGGCCGATCACAAACAGGTGCGCAAGCTATTCGAGCAATTCCATGGCGCATCGGACGAGGAGAAGGGCTCCATTGCATCGCGGCTGTTCACAGAATTGGACATTCATTCGAAGATCGAGGAGGAGTTGTTTTACCCAGCCGTGCAAGCCAAGCTCGAATCGTTGGACTTTGAAGCGCAGGGCAACGGCCTGGACGTCACCGACGACGGCGAGGTCGATCTGGAAAGCGAAGATACCTTCGATGAAATCGACGGAGCCGACCTGGATGAGCTCGACGATGAAGAAGAGGGAGGAGTGGAGGAGGAAATCATCACTGTCGCCATCGACAGTCATAGCATTGTCAAGGACCTCATCCAGCAACTACGGACCCTGGATCCTAAAAGCAGTGATTATGGGGACCTCTTTGCGGAGCTCGAGGATGCCGTGATCGAGCATGTGACGGAAGAGGAAGACGCGATACTTCCTCTGGCCGCGGTCCAGCTCGATGTGCAGACCCTGGGAATCACGATGCAGCGTCGCAAGGACGATCTCTCGTCACAATCGTCCCTCGCGGCGTGAACTGGCGAGTGAGGTTGAATGAGTAGCTCTCCTCGTCTTGCGCCGACGATGCCGCACGATGGAGCATGAACGATCCGGGCGCGCCCCCGTTTCGGATCGCTCGTCATTGAGCCTGAGAGTCGCCCACTCTCAATGTCATGACTGCCCCATCGTGCGGCAAACGTCGGTGGAGGACGGCACAGGCAGAGGAGCTTTGCTCCTCTGCCTTGCGAGGCGAGCCAATACATTTCGACCGACAGGGTGTCCACAGCAGAGACAACTGGCGCAGCGGCAGCCGGCCCATCGCAAAGAGGAAGCTCGCCTCTCCGCCAAATCGGAATGAGATTCGTCGTCGAAAGTGCTGGCCCCGGTTTTGCACAAGCGATGCGGAGTCGCTCATCATCAAACCAGGGAGTCTATCCATGGAACAACAGATACATGAGAGACGGCCGGAAGTACTGCGCACCCTCCTTGTCGGGAGGCGGTCAACGCTTCAGCGTGAGATCGATCACTTGATCGCGCAGCATCGGGACAACCATACCCACTTTCGAGATAACTCCGTGCTCGACGTCGAGGACATGTCCTTGCGCGACGCCACCGGCGCCCAGCAGATTGCTCTCCTCGAAGCCCGTACTCAGGAGCGCATCCAACTGGACGAAGCGCTGCGACGGCTCGACGAAGGCACGTATGGCATCTGCGAAGATTGCGAAACGCCGATTTCCCCGGCCAGGCTGCGGGCGCTGCCGTTTGCGCGGCGATGCGTAGCGTGCCAGGAACAGTATGAACTCTTCGAGCACATCATGCGACGTGAAGACCGCGAAGAAATTTAAGGAGGAACCATGCGTGAAAGCCGATCAAAGCACGACGACGTAGACGCAGGTGAGATGGAGGAGGGAGGGGGCGGCGGAGATGTGTTCGAACTGCTGAAGAACGACCATCGCCATGTGCGGGACCTCTTCACGAAGTTCGAGGACGCCGACAAGCGCACTCGCTCATCCATTGCGGAGGAAACTCTCACCGCCTTGGAAGTCCATACCACGCTGGAAGAGGAGTTGGTCTACCCGGCCATCGCCGAAGTCATTGACGAAGAGGACCCCGTGAATGAGGCTAAAGAAGAACATCACGTAGCCAAATTCCTCATCAAAGAATTGCACAAGATGGACGCAGGAGAGGAAGGTTTCGCAACCAAATTCAAAGTCCTAGGCGAGCTGGTTGGCCACCATATCGAGGAAGAAGAAGGAGAACTGTTTCCTC
>DASUXH010000346.1:0-2744 GCA_036378015.1 Nitrospira sp.
CCAGTTCTCCGGCGTCAACGCCTTGCGACAGGGCTCTCTTGAATGACAGACAGATGCCGAAGACAGCTGATCAGGGTTGGCGATAGGAACGACTGGGCCAGTTGGACTCCGGACGGCGGTATGGAAGGGGGCTCTTTCTTCGGACCAGCAAACGTTTAACGATCAAAGCAATCGTCGTGAGGATCGTCGCGTGAAGCAATCTGCCAAACATCGTGCTTTCAGCAGGCCCTTATAGGCGGCCGGCCCTTGGCCTCTCCGAGCTAAAAAAACACAAACCCCAGAAAAACTGTACACCCGCACGACGCGCAAATCAAACTGGATGGATCCTCGGTTGTGTCGCGGAGGCAGCGAAGCTAATGCTCGGCCTCTGTGAGATGATTTTCTTCCTCGATTTCTTCGATGTCCGGTCCGGACTTGCCTTTCGTCGTGGAGGGATGCAAGCCGTATTTCTTGAGCATCTTGTAAAAATCCGCGCGATACCGGCCGGCAAATTGCGCCGCGCGTGAGATGTTTCCACCTGTCAGTTGCAGGACGTTCTTGAGGTAGGTCTTTTCAAACTCCTCTTTCGCTTCCGTCAGCGGCTTGAGCTGCGAATCGGGCGCCGTGCCGATCGAAGGCAGCAAGTCCGGTGTGATCATATCCTGCCTCGACATGACGACGGCTTTCTCGATAGCGTTCTCCAACTCACGGACGTTTCCGGGCCACAAATTCGTGACGAGGCGGTGCAAGGCAGCAGGTGTAAAGCCGCGGACGTCCTTGTTCGCGCGCTTCGCGCTACTCGCCAGGAAGTATTGTGCAAGAATGGGAATGTCGTCGCGGCGGTCCCTAAGCGGCGGAATGAAGAGCGGCACGACCGAGATGCGATAATAGAGATCATTCCGGAAGCTGCCGTTTTTGACCGCCTCCCCGAGATCCTTGTTGGTCGCCGCAATAATGCGGACGTCGACTTTGGTCGCATGCTCGGCGCCGACCTCCCGGACTTCGCGTTCTTGGACCGCCCGAAGCAGCTTCACCTGCATGGACAGCGGCATCTCCCCGATCTCGTCCAAAAACAGGGTTCCCCCATGCGCGCTCTGAAACAGCCCTTTCTTTGGTCCATGTGCGCTCGTAAACGCGCCGCGCACATGGCCGAAGAGTTCCGATTCGAAGAGCGTCTCGGGTATCGCTGCGCAATTCAGGGCGACGAAAGGCCCTTTACTGCGACGGCTGTTGGCATGAGTGACTCGGGCGAACACTTCCTTCCCGGTGCCTGTTTCTCCAAACAGCAGCATCGTGGCATCCGAATCCGCCACTTGAATCACCTGCTGCAGCAGCCGCTGCATGGCCGGGCTACGGGCAACGACGTTTTCCATTCCATATAGCTCGTTCACGAGCGACTTAAGGCGTTGGATTTCCCGGCTCATTCGTTGAGGAGAGAGACCTTCCTCGATTTTGGCTTTGAGCTCTTTGTCGTCGAAGGGCTTGGTCAAATAGCCGAATGCTCCCCGCTGCACCGCCTCGACCGCATTGGGAATGCTGCCGTGCGCGGTCAAAATGATGACGGGCAGGCCGGGATGAATTCGCAGCAGCTCCTCCGTGACATCCAGTCCGTCTTCGCCGCGGAGACGCAGATCGGTAATGGCGAGATCGAACCGGCTCGTCTTGGCGGCATTGACGGCTTCCCGCCCGGAGGTGCAGGCGGTCACGGCAAATCCCATCGCCGTCAATCGCATCTTCACCAACTGCAACAAACCTTCTTCGTCGTCGATTACGAGAATTTGCTCTTGTTCCATGAGAATAGTCATCCTTTATACGATTAAGGATTGGTAGGCTCCGACGTCGTTGGCGGTACGACGGTGGACGGCGGACGGATGGGACGGACCTTCTCGCGCATTTCCTGATCAATACGTTTCAACGCTTCGAGTTGGCTCGACAATTCGTCGATTTTCTTGTCCCGCTCGGAGAGCTGCTTCTGAAGCGTCTGAACGTTCGTTCCCTCAACGACAGGGGTTTTCGGCGTCTCTTTTTTTCCGGTCAGGGCCTCTTTGCGGTCGCGTTCTGCGGCCAACTCGCGCTGAAGCTGGTCGAGCGCCTGGGCATCGGCATCCTTGCTCGTGCGAAGTTGTTGGATCATCATTTCCCGGTCAAGCAAGTCTCGCACCAGCCGATCGGATGTCTGCCCCATGGTCACTTGACTTTCCGAGACCGCAGGAGCTGACATGACGGACGTGAACCATGACCGTTGAGAAGCGGGCGAATCTTGTTGAATTTGCTGCAGCCAGAGCCGGCTGGAGGTCGCGAGCTGGCTCTTGGGGGCTGCGGAGATGACCTTTTCAAAGTTCTTGGAGGCAATGTCCCGGCTCTCGTATAACCCTATGAGCGCACGCGTAAAATACGCATGGTCGCATGAATTGTATTCCTGACATCTGGCGGCAACGGCATCCTGTTTTTTTCCGAGGAGATGAAAGGTCCTCGCATCGGACGGCTCCACGAGGAAATATGGTTGAGCCATCGGGGGCGACGATGACCAGGAGGCACACCCACCCGTCATGAGCATCAGCGCCAGACCGACCGACATGAGCGCCTTCATCCTGGAGCTCCGGGTTTGGTGAGCCGCAGGATAAACCGTACAGTCGTACCCTTCTTGATTTCGCTTTCGATCCAAATCCGTCCTCCATGCGCTTCCACGACCTTTTTGGCCAGCGCCAAGCCCAGTCCGCTGCCCGGCACTGAATGTTTGGATTTCGTGCTGCCCTGGTAAAAGC